>NZ_JBEUPA010000004.1:0-160180 GCF_040492065.1 Actinomadura sp. NPDC000929
CCACGTCCGGCGCGGGCGGCCTGCCCGTGGACGTGTCCGAGACCGACGTCTACTACTTCGCGCCGCGTAGCACTTCTGCGGCGACACCGCTCGTCCGGCGGCTGGCCGAGGAGCGGGGCGTCGACCTGGACTCGGTGCACGGCACGGGCCACGACGGCAGGATCGTCCGCGCGGACGTGGAGAGGGCCACCCGCCCGGCGTCCCGTCCGAGGGTCTCGCCCCTGGCCCGCCGGCTCGCCGGCGAACTCGGGGTCGACCTGGGCCGGGTGCGCGGCTCCGGGGCCCGCGGCGCCGTCCGGGCCGACGACGTCCGCGCCGCCGCCCGGAAACCGCGGGCGCCCGCCGAGCCGCGCCGGAGGGCGGCGGCCCCCCGGCGCGCGGCGGCGGACAAGCAGGCCGCGATGCGGCGGGCGATCGGCGAGCTGATGGCCCGCAGCAAGCGCGAGATCCCGCACTACTACCTCGGCACCACCATCGACATGGACGCCGCGACGGCCTGGCTCCGGGCGCGCAACCGCGAGCTCCCGGTGGCGGGGCGCCTCCTCCCGGCCGCGCTGCTGCTCAGGGCGAGCGCGCTCGCGGCCCGCGAGGTGCCCGAGCTCAACGGGCACTGGCTCGACGGGGCGTTCGTCCAGGGAGACGGCGTCCACGTCGGGATCGTCACGGCGCTGCGCGGCGGCGGACTGGTGACCCCCACCCTGCGCGACGCCGACGAGCTGTCCCTGGACGACCTGATGGCCGCCCTGAAGGAGATGCTCGTCCGCGCCCGGACGGGCCGGCTGCGCGGCTCCGAGCTGGGCGACGCCACGATCACCGTCACCGATCTGGGCGACCGGGGCGTGGAGTCGGTGACCGGCGTCGTCTTCCCGCCGCAGGTGGCCCTGCTCGGCTTCGGCGGGATCGTCCGGCGGCCGTGGGCGGTGGACGGGCTGCTGGGCGTCCGCCCGGTGGTCACCGCGACCCTGGCCGCCGACCACCGGGCCACCGACGGCCACACCGGCGCGCGCCTGCTGGAGGCCGTGGACCGGCTGCTGCAGAGCCCGGAGGAGCTATGACACCCCGAGAGGCACGCGATCTGGCCGCCCGCTCGCTGGAGAAGGCGGCGCCCGACGTCGACGCCGCGACGGTCGGCGGGGACGCCGACCTGCGCGAGGACCTCGGCCTCGACTCGCTCGACTTCCTCGGCTTCGTCGAGGGGCTGAGCGACGGCTCGGGCTTGCGCATCGACGAGGACGACTACGCGGAGCTGGCCACCCTGGACGGCTGCGTCGCCTATCTCGCCCGCCGAACCTGATCACGCGGGGGAGGCGGGGACGAAGGTCGGTCCGCGGGAGGGCCGATGCGCACTGGAACGCCGTACGCCCTCTCCGGATCCTGGTGGAGGGAAGGCCAGTGAGCGAGGTGGGGCGATGTACTCCGATCGGCAGGACGCGGGACGGCAACTCGTCGCCAACCTGAGGCGGTACACGGGTGGGGACGTCCGGATCCTCGGCCTGCACGGGGGCGGCGTCCCGGTGGCGGCCGAGACCGCCGCGCGGCTCGGGTGCGCGCTCGACGTGCTCGTCGTGCGCGAGCTCGTCGTCCCGGGGCCGCCCCGCGTCCTGGTGGGCGCGGTCGCGGAGGGGCCGGCGCGCGTCCTGGACGAGGAGGCCGCCCGGCGGGCGGGGGCCGGGGAGGCGCATCTGGGGGAACTGGAGCGGGACGCCCGCGTCGAGGCGCGGGCCCTCGGGCTCCGGCTGCGCGGGCGGCGCCCGAGCCTCCCGCTGGCCGGGCGGGACGCCATCGTGGTCGACGACGGCGCGGCCTGCCGCCTCGTCGCCGAGGCCGCGTGCCGCGACGCCCGGGCGCGGGGGGCCGGGCGGGTCGTCTTCGCCGTGCCCACGGCGTCGCCCGCCACCGTCGACCATCTGTGGACCGTCGCCGAGGAGGTGGTGTGCCCGCTCTCGCCGACGTTCTTCGTCACCGCGAGCGACTTCTACCTGGACTTCCCGCCGGTCTCCGAGATCGAGGTCGGCCGGCTGCTCGAACGGGCGTCCGAGCGCACCGCGTGAGCCCGCCCCGGTCTCATCGCGCGGCCCGCCCGACGGTCGCCCGCCCGGCGGGCCCCACGGGTCTCAGGCCGCCCAGGTCTCCAGCGCGAGCAGGTCGCGCATCGAGACCATCCCCACCAGCCGACCGTGATCGTCCACCGGCAGGTGGCGGATGCCCGCCTCCAGCATCCGGCGCGCGACGTCCCGCGCGTCCTCGTCCAGGGCGGCGGTCTCGACGTGCGCCGAGGCGTACCCCGCCGCCTCCTCGGACGCCGGGTCGGCCGACGAGGCGAGGGCCCCGGCCAGGTCGCGCTCGGTGATGATCCCGGCGACCCGCTCCCCGTCGAGCACCGCCAGCGCGCCGACCTTCCTCTCGATCATCCGCCGCGCGACGTCGGCGAGCGGCTCGTCGGCCCGGCAGGCGAAGACCGTCGGCCGGTAAACGTTGCTGACCAGCATGTTCCCTCCCCGTTGGATCGGTGGCTCCAGGCGTCCGGGCGGACGCCCGCGCGCTCCTCAGCCTGTCCCGCCGCGCGCCGAGGCCCCCGCGGCCGCCTCGGTTCCGCGCCGCCCGGTTCCCCGGGCGGGCACCACCGCCACCGGGCAGAGCGCCTCCTGCAGCGCGGCCTGGGTCACCGGACCCAGGAGCGTCTGGGGCCCCGAGCCGATCCCGCGCGCGCCCAGGACCAGCAGCGCCGCGCCGCGGGCGGCGCCGATCAGGGCCTGCCGCGGAGTGTCGACCACGAACTCGCTCTCCAGCGGCACCTGCGGGAACCGGCTCCGCCAGAGCGCGAGGTCCTCCTCGAACCGCGCCATCGCCTCGCGCCTGATCAGTTGGGGGTCGCTGAAGGGGACGCGGTCCGGCCCGCGGAACGCGGCCGGGTCCCACCAGCTGCACACCGCCGTCACCGAGGCGTCGCGCAGCGCGGCCTCCTCGAAGGCGAAGCCGATGGCCGACTCGCCGCCCGTCGAGCCGTCCACGCCCACCACCAGCCGCTCACGGCCCCGGGGGGCGGACGGAAGGTCCGGCCCGACGACGACGACCGGGCGGTCGGCATGGGACGCCACCTGGACCGCGGTGGAGCCGACCGACAGGCCCTCGAACCCGCCGTGCCCCCGCGAGCCGAGCACGACGAGGGAGGCGTCGCGCGACGCCTCCAGCAGGACGGCGGAGGCCCATCCCCGCTCCAGGCGCCAGCGGACGTCCAGGCCCTCGGCGAGGGCGTGGGCCTTGCGCACGCCGTCGTCCGCCACGATCGCGCCCGCGCCGCGCAGGACCTCCAGCGTGTCGTTGTCCGGCTGGCGCAGCGGATAGGGCCAGTGCCAGGCATGGCAGACCGTGAGGGGCAGGCGGCGGAACCGCGCCTCCCGCACCCCCCACCGCAGCGCCTGGTCGGCGGCGGGCGACCCGTCGTACCCGACCAGGACGGCGCCCGTCCTCTCGTGATCGTTCATGGCCGATCCCTCCCCCTGTCGGTGTGTCCAGCCTTCCCCCGGGCGGAAAGGCGCAGGCAGGGGCCGCTGTCCCCGGTTCGAGGGACCTTCGGCCCTGGGACCGGGGCAGGAATGCGGACAGAATCGACAAAGCGCCCGCAAATCCCTACCTCGCGGGCGTGGCTCGGCGTGCGCTCCGGGGAATGACCTTGTTTGTACCGTTTGTTCCCCGTGCAGAGGGCGGAGGGATGACCCATCCATCGCCCGCGCTCAGGCGCGACCACGAATCGAGTGACGCGCAGCGCCTCGCCCGCGACCTGGCCGACGAGATCACCCGTCGCCTGTTCGGCATCGGCCTGGAACTGCACGCCGCCCTGGCCCGCATCCAGGACCCCCACGCCACCCGGCGCGTCCGGGCGGCCCTGACCGGACTGGACGACACCATCGACGACCTGCGCCGCGTCGTCTTCGACCTCCACGCCGCCGCCCGGGACCGGGACGCCGCCGACCGCTGAACCCGCGCCCCGCCCGGCGGTCGGTTACGTTGGAGCGGTGCGCGCACGAGACCTCGCCGTCGAATACCCGATCGTCACGCCGGACAGCGGTGCGCTGGACGCGGCGCGGCTGGTGGCCGAGCACCGGCTCGCCGGGCTGATCGTGGTCGACCCCGGCCGCCGGCCCGTCGCGGTGATCCCCGCCTCCCAGCTGCTGCGGTCCATCATCCCCCCGCACGTCCGCGACGACCCCGCCCTGGCCCGGGTCTACGACGAGCGGCACGCCGACATGCTGTGCGCCCGGCTCGGCGAGAAGAGCGTCGCCGATCTGCTCGGCGAGGAGCGCAAGGCGCTGCCCGTCGTCGACGCCGACGCCACCGTCATGGAGATCGCCAGCGTCATGGCGGCCGACCGCAGCCCCGTCGTCGCGGTGAGCGGCGAGGCCGACCGCACCGACGCGCCGATGATCGGCGTCATCACCGTCGCCCACCTCCTCGACCGGCTCCTGCCCGAGCGGCCGCCGAGCTGAGCCGGAGGCCCCGCCGGCGCCTCCCCGGGGTCATCGCGTGAGCGGGGTCTCGGCCTCCACGCGGGTCAGCTTCTCGGGATTGCGGACGTAGTAGAGACCGGTGATGCGGGCACCCTCGACGCGGACCGCCAGGACGCCGTCGAGCTCGCCGTCCAGCCGCATGACGAGCGCGGGGTTGCCGTTGACCACGGTCTGCTCGACGGTGACCGTGCTCTTCACCCTGCCGGTGCCGCCGACGATGTAGCGGGCCACCTTCTCGGCGCCGGTGACCGGCCGGAGCGCCGCCTGCTTGAGCCCGCCGCCGTCGCCCACCATCACGACGTCGGGGGCGAGCACGTCGAGCAGCCCCTGGAGGTCGCCGGTGTCGAGAGCGCGCCGGAACGAGTCCAGCACGGCCCGGGTCTCGGCCTGCGAGACCGCCTCGCGGGGGCGGCGGGCGTCGACGTGCCGGCGGGCGCGGTGGGCGATCTGGCGGACGGCGGCGGTGCTCTTGCCGACCGCGGCCGCGATCTCCTCGTAGCCGACGTCGAAGACCTCCCGCAGAACGAAGACGGCGCGTTCGGTGGGCGCCAGCGTCTCCAGGACGAGCATCAGCGCCATCGACATGCTCTCGGCGAGCTCGACGTCCTCCGCCACGTCCGGCGAGGTGAGCAGCGGCTCGGGCAGCCAGGGCCCGACGTAGGCCTCCCTGCGCCGCGTCAGCGTCCGCAACCGGTTGAGCGCCTGCCGGGTGGTGATCCGGACCAGGTAGGCGCGCCGGTCGCGCACCTGCGCCAGGTCGACCTTGACCCACCGCAGCCAGGTCTCCTGGAGGACGTCCTCGGCGTCGGCGGCGGAACCGAGCATCTCGTAGGCGACGGTGAAGAGGAGGTTGCGGTGGGTGACGAAGTCCTCGGTCGCCGGGTCGGCGGCGCGGTCGCTCACGGAATCATCCTTCCTGCACGGGTCGCCCACAGGACACCGCGGGCGGCCCGTCCGTAACACCGGCGCGCGTGTGCTCCGTCACATCCGCGCGTCGGTCAGTGGAGGCGGTGGTGGAGGGGTGTGGCCAGTTCGGCGGTGCTCAGCGTCAGCGCGACGGTGTAGTCGATCAGGTGGTCGCGGTCGACGTCCAGGTCTCCGCGGAACCAGGTGGTGAACAGCTCCCAGAGCCCCGCGGTGAGGGTCAGGCCGGTCAGTTCCACGTCGACGTCCGGAAGCGGGACCTGGTCGAGGGTCTCGTGGGTCTGCGCGGCGAAGATCACGGCCATGGTCCGGATGATCTCGATGCGCCGGCGCTGGAGCAGGGGGGAGGAGGGGAAGGCGTGGGTGAGGATGTGGGCCCGGCGCGGGTCGGTGGTCAGGAAGTCGAACACGGCGGTGACCACGGCACGGGTGCGGGCCTGCGGATGCCGGGGCGCCCGGCGGGCGGCGGACAGGATCACGTCGGTGCCCCGGGCGACCTGGTCGTCGACGATCGCCAGGAGGAGGGCGTCGCGGTCCGGGAAGCTCTCGTAGAAGTAGCGGTCGTTGAGCCCGGCCTCGGCGCACACCTTCCGCACGGTCGTGGCGGCCCACCCCTGGGTGCCCAGCAGCTCCAGCCCGGCCGCCAGCAGCGCGGCCCGGCGGCGGGCCCGGCGCTCGTCGGCGGGCACGCCGCCGTAGGGGCGCGCGCGGGGCGGCTGGGACGTCACAGCCCGATTGTGCCGCATCCCTTGACTTCCTCCGCAAATCTGGAGACGGTACTCACCAGATATTTCTGGTGTGTCGCATCACCAGAAACTCGGTCGCGACGAGACGGGAGCGTGAGGCCCGGTGGCCACGGAGATCCCCCCGCAGCTGACCCTGGCGGACATCGACCTGAGCGACCTGCGGTTCTGGGCCCGTCCGCTGGAGGAGCGGGCGCGGGCGTTCGCGCTGCTGCGCGCCCAGCCGGGCCCGGTGTTCTTCACCCTGCCCAAGCTCCCCTTCCTCCGGCAGAGCCCGGGATCCTGGGCGCTGGTCCACCACGCCGACGTGACGGAGGCCAGCCGCCACCCGGAGATCTTCAGCAGCGAGCCCAGCGCCACCAGTCCGGCCGACATGCCGCGCTGGATGGACGGCTACTTCAACTCGATGATCGACATGGACGACCCGCGGCACGCCAAGATCCGCCGGATCGTCTCCCGGGCGTTCAGCCCCAGGATGCTGGCCAGGGCCGAGGACGACATCGCCCGGCGCGCCGCCCGGATCGTGGACGAGCTGGTCGAGGCCGGCGGCGGCGACTTCGTGTCCGGGGCGGCGGCGCGGCTGCCGGTCGAGGTCATCTGCGACATGCTCGGCATCCCCGCCCGCCACCACCGGCGGGTGGTGGAACTGACCAACATCATCGTCGGCTACAGCGACCCCGAGTACGTGGGCGCCACCCTCGAGTACCGGGACGGCGCCCCGAAACCGGGCCGGCTCGGCACGCTGCGCATGCTGGGCACGGTGGCGTCCGCGGGGTGGCGGCTGCACCGGCTGGCGGCCCGGCTCGGACGCGAGCGCAGAGCGTCCCCCACCGGCGACCTGACCTCGGCGCTGGTGAACGCCAACGTCGACGGCGAACGGCTGACCCCGCGCGAGTTCGCCACGTTCTTCCTGCTGCTGGTGGTGGCCGGGAACGAGACCACCCGCAACGCGATCGCGCACGGCCTGAAGCTGTTCACCGAGCACCCCGACCAGCGCGAGCTGCTGCTGGCCGACTTCGACGGACGCATCGCCGGGGCCGTCGAGGAGATCGTGCGCTTCAGCAGCCCGGTCATCTTCATGCGGCGCAACCTCACCCGCGACCACGAGATGAACGGCCACACCTTCCGCAAGGGCGACCGCGTGACGCTGTTCTACTGGTCCGCCAACCGCGACGAGGCGGTCTTCGCCGACCCCGACCGGTTCGACATCACGCGCTCGCCGAACCCGCACGTCGGGTTCGGCGGCCCCGGGCCGCACTTCTGCCTGGGCGCCAACCTGGCACGGCGAGAGATCACCGTGATGTTCCGCGAGCTGTTCACCCGCCTGCCCGACATCGCCGCGGGGGAGCCCGACCGGCTCAAGTCCGGCTTCATCAACGGCTACAAGCGCCTTCCCTGCACCTTCACACCTCCGCCGGCCCGGCGCTGAGCGGCAGGGGCGCGGTTCACTGCTGGCCGGACAGCGGCGGCCGGCCCGAAGGCTCCGCCTCGTCCCGCCCCGCCTCCCGGTCGGCGGCGGCCCCGTCGGCGGGCTGGGGGACGTCCTGCCTCCGGCGTGCCCCGTCCGGCCGGGTGCGGGACGGCCGGATGTTGCGCCAGCGGATGAAGGGTTCGACGCCGCGGGCGATCAGCGGCCCGGCGATGGCCAGCATCAGCACGTAGGCGGCGGCCAGCGGCCCCAGCCGGGGGTTGATGCCGGCGGACACCGCCAGCCCGGCGATGACGATGTTGAACTCCCCGCGCGGGACCAGTGCCGCTCCGGCCCGCAGCCGCCCGCGGGCGGCCACCCCCGCGCGGCGGGCGGTCAGCCAGCCCGAGGCGAGCTTGGTGGCGATCCCGGCGACGGCGAGCAGCGCGGCCACGCCCAGCACGGGCGGCAGCTGGCCGGGATCGGTGTGCAGGCCGAAGAACACGAAGAACACCGCGGCGAACAGGTCCCGCAGCGGCGCCAGCAGCTCGCGCGCGGTGTGGGCCAGCGGGCCCGACAGGGCGATGCCGACCAGGAACGCGCCGACCGCCGCCGACACCTGCAACTGCTGGGCCACGCCGGCGACCAGCAGGGTCAGGCCCAGCACCTTCAGCAGCAGCACCTCGTCGGTGGGGCTGGCCACGAACCGCTCCACCAGCCGGCCGTGCCGCAGCGCGACGAACAGGATCAGGGTGATGGTGGCGGCGGCGATGCCGAGCGTGGTCGCCCCGGCGACCAGGGAGGCCCCGGCCAGCAGCGCGGTGAGGATCGGCAGGTAGGCGGCCATCGCCAGGTCCTCGAACACCAGGATCGACAGCACCGCCGGGGTCTCCCGGTTGCCCAGCCAGCCGAGGTCGCCCATGACCTTCGCGGTGATCCCGGACGAGGTGACGTAGGTGATGCCGCCGAGCGCCACCGCGGCCACCGGCCCCCAGCCGAGGATCAGCGCCACCGCCACCCCGGGAGCGGCGTTGAGCACGAGGTCGGCCAGTCCTGCCGGAGCCGAGGTGCGCAGGGTGCCGACGAGCTCGCCCGCGGTGTACTCCAGCCCGAGGGTGAACAGGAGCAGGATGACCCCCACCTCGGCGCCGAGCGAGACGAACTCCTCGCTGGCGCCGAGGGGCAGGATGCCGCCCGAGCCGAAGGCCAGCCCGGCCACCAGGTACAGCGGGATCGGTGAGATGGAGAAGCGGACCGCCATCGCGCCCAGCAGCCCCAGCGCCAGGACGATCGCTCCGAGTTCGATCAGTTGTGTCGCGGCATGCACGGTCCTCTCACCCGCCGTGCAGGATGGCCGCGACGGCGGCCGTCCCCTCGTCGGTGCCGACCACCACCACGACGTCCTCGGCGCGGAACTCGAAGTCCGGGCGCGGGCTGGCGATGACCTCGCCGTCGCGCACCACCGCGACGATCGAGGCGCCGGAGCGGGTGCGGGCCCGGGTGTCGCCCAGCCGGCGCCCCGCGAACGGCGAGGCGGCCGTCAGCAGGATCTGCTCGGTCACCAGCCCCTCGACCTGCCGGTTGAGCTCGGCCAGCCGTTCCACCACCCGGCCGGTGCCCAGCAGCTCGGCGAGGGCGTTGGCCTCCTCGGCCGCCAGCGCCACCGACACGACGCAGGTATCGGGATCGTCCTTGTCGTAGATCACCAGATCGCGGCGGCCCGTGCGGTGCGACACCACCCCGATCTGGCGCCCCCGCCCGGTGGTGAAGACGTGCCGCAACCCGATGCCCGGCAGCGATGTCCGCTCGACGTCCATGACCCTCTCCCGCCTTCTCCGTGATCTCCGTGGCCGCACGGAGGATGCCCCGGCGCGCCCGTGCGCCGGCCCCGGCCGTCCCTGAACGCCGCCCGTGGGGTTTCGGACATGGTTCCAGAACCGACCGGAACACGACCCTAGGCGAAACCCGTCCATGGAAGCGCAGCCCACGGTGCCCGGCGGGCAGGGTCATCCGCTGGTCGCGGGAGACTCCTGCCGCGGAGCACGGTCCGGGTCGGGGTGCCCGGGCGCTGCCCGGTGCCGTCGCAGAGCCGGATTGAGGAGGCCGAGGGAGACGACCGCGGCCGCCGCCGCCAGGCCGCCGACCAGGAGGGCCAGGGGCGCGGAGGTGGCGGACGCGAGCAGCCCACCGCGGAAGTTGCCGAGCTCGGGGCCGGCGACGCCGATGACGTGCTCGACCGAGGAGACCCGGCCCCGGAAGTGGTCGGGGGTCTCGACCTGGACCAGGGCGCCGCGGGTGATCACGGCCACGGTGTCGGCCGCGCCGGCCGCCGCCAGGCAGGACAGCGCGAGCCAGAGAGGCCCCGCCAGACCGAAACCGGCGAGGGCCAGCCCCCAGACCGAGGCCGCGACGAGCTGGGCGAGGGCGCCGCGGCGGAGGCGGGTGACCGTCCCCGAGAACAGGCCGGCGCCGAGCCCGCCGACCGCGATCGCGGACAGGAACAGCCCCAGCGTCCGGGGATCGCCGCCGAACCGGAGCTCGTTGACCATGGGGAAGAGCGCGACGGGCATGGCCAGGACGGTGGCGGCGAGGTCGACGCCGAAGGACCCCCACAGGATCGGGTGCCGCAGGACGAGCCGCCAGCCTCCCGGGAGCGGCCCGCGGCGTTCCCCTCCTGGCGGCCGCTCATCCTCGGCGCGCCGGACGGGCATCGCGGGCAGCCGGATCACGGCGACCAGCGACGCGGCGGTGGCCAGGGCCTGGACCGCGTACGCGGCGGGGTAGCGCCACTGCGCGAGCACGAGCCCGGCGACGGCCGGCCCGACCAGCATGGACGCCTGGAACGCGACGCTCTGCAGGGCGAGCCCGGCGGCGACCTGGTCGGAGGGCAGCAGCCGGACGGGGAACGTACGCCGGGCCGGCGCCCCGAGCGCCGCGCAGCCGGTCTCGACGGCGACCAGGGCCAGCAGCAGCGTCACCGACCGGTTCCCGGCGGCGGCCTGCGCCAGCAGGCCGAGGGACGCCAGCGCCTGGCCGCCGGTGGCCGCGCGGACAAGGCTCCTGCGGTCGACGGCGTCGGCCAGCGATCCGCCGACCAGGCCGAGCACGAGCATGGGCACACCCGTGGCCAGGCCGATGGCCCCGGTCCACAGGGGGCTGCGGGTCAGTTCCCAGACCTGCTGCAGGACGGCGACGACGGCGATCTGACGGCCTATCGAGGCGAGCGACGACCCGACCCACAGGTCGCGGAACGCCCGGCTCCCGCGCAGCGGACGGACGTCGATGAGCCGTTCGCTCAGGGCCATGGCTACGGCTCGGCCGGGGCGGGCGCCGGATCGGGAGGCACGGCGCCGAGGTGGGAGAGGATCCTGTCCTTCATCGGCCGCCGTGCCAGAGCGCGCTCCAGCTCGGTGACGACGGCGCTGAGCCGATGCGGCACCTCGTCGTCGAGTTCGGCGACCGCCGCCTCGGTCGCGCGCCACTCGGCCTCCAGGAACGGGACGAGGGCGCGGCCCCGGTCGGTCAGGGAGACGCGGCGCGTGCGGGCGTCGGCGCCCGGCTCGGAGTCGACCAGCCCCTCGCGGCGCATGGCCGCGATCGTCTGGCTCATCGCCGAGTGGGAGCGGTCGAGCGAGGCGGCCAGTTCGCGGATCGTCAGCGGGCCGGTATGCGCGAGACGGATGAGGGGGTAGGCGAAGCGGGGGCGGACTCCCCGGATGCCTCGGTCGGTGTACAGGGATTCGATCTGGGCGTCCAGGCCGGCCAGCAGGGTGTGCAGCGCATGCCACCGCCCCGGCGTCGCGGTCGGGTCCGAGGATGTCACAGCGCTAATATAACAGCGCTGTTGCATGCCTGTCCCCTCCGGACCACGCTCAGCGGGGCCGTGGTGGGTAGAAGAGCCTGCAAGGGATCCGAAAACGGGGAGGCCGTCAGCGGTGAGCTCACGACCCGAGATCGACACGACCGTGCCGCATTCGGCCCGGATCTGGAACTTCCTGCTGGGCGGTACCGACAACTACCCCGTCGATCGGCAGGCCGGAGAAGGGATCTTCGCGGTCTTCCCCGGGATGGTCGCCATGGCGCGGCAGTCCCGGCGGATGCTGCAGCGGGTGGTGCGCCACCTGGCGGGGGAGGCGGGCGTCCGCCAGTTCCTGGACATCGGGACCGGGCTGCCCACCATGGACAACACCCACGAGATCGCCCAGCGGCTCGCCCCGGCCTCCCGGATCGTCTACGTCGACAACGACCCGCTGGTGCTGACGCACGCCCGGAAGCTGCTGACCAGCACGCCCGAAGGCGCCACCGACTACGTCGAGGCCGACGTCCGCGAGCCCGAGGCGATCCTCGCCGAAGCCGCCCGCACCCTCGACTACGACGAGCCCGTTGCGCTCATGCTCATGGGCATCCTCGGGCTGGTTGGCGACTACGACCAGGCCCGTTCGATCGTCGACCGGCTCATGGCGGCGCTGCCGTCCGGCAGCTACCTGGCCGTCTACGACGGCACCGACAGCGACCCCGCCTACGCCGCGGCCATCCGCACCTACAACTCCGCGAGCGGCGCCGTCCCCTACATTCCACGCACGCAGGAGCAGATCGCCGGCTACTTCGACGGCCTGGAGCTGCTGGAACCCGGTGTCGTGCCGGTGACGCGATGGCGGCCCGACCCCGGCCAGGAAGATGTCCCCGAGGTGTCCTGCTCAGGCGGATTGGCCCGCAAGCCCTGACACCCGTCTCGCCCCTTCAACGCACCCCGGACGGACCCGTCTCCCTCGTACCGGTGGCGGGCACGCCCTCGCTGTGCCGCTCCGCGATGAGGGACGCGGAATGGCCGACTTCCGGTTTCCGTAAAACGTTTGTTTTCTGCTTTTCATGGCGAAGTCTCGGCCGTCTCGTGGGATGCCATGCATTGCGGTAAAGAATGACTTCGTGTCTTGCCGCGAAACCGGCAATGCGGGGGTCTCGACGTGATCGTGTGTTCAGATGAACGCGGAAGAGAGATCGTTTCGGACCTGCGTGAGGAGTCAACGGCATGAGGCATCGGGGAGCTTGCATCACGGCGGCGGTCGGTGTCGTCGCGGCCGTCGCGTCATTCGGGCACGCGTCGGCGGCGGACCACCGTCCGGGATCCGTGCTGGTCCGCGAATCGTTCACCGGAGCCACCGCGGACTCGCGCTTCGTCGGGTACGGGTCGGCCTGCCTGACGGGCGCGCCGCGGGGGAACCCGGCGGCCGAGGCCACGAACCACCCGCTGAGCGGCTGCCGCCGGGACCCGGTCGGTCCGGTGCCGCCGGGCGACGCGGCGACGCGCGGATATCTGCAACTCACCGACGCCCATTTCGAGCAGACCGGCGCCGCGCTGTTCGACTCGCCCGTTCCCACGCGCGGCGGCCTGGAGGTCACCTTCGAACAATGGCAGTACGGCAACACCACACGGGCTCCGGCCGACGGGATCTCGTTCTTCATGACCGACGGCGCCCGGGGCCTCAACACGCCCGGGGCGTTCGGAGGGAGCCTCGGTTACGCCCAGAAACTCCCGGGCGGCAGGGCCGGCGAGCAGTTCGTCCCCGGAGTCGACGGCGGGTACCTCGGCATCGGGCTCGACGTGCTCGGGGACTACTTCGGCGACGGTGAAGGGCGCGGGAACGGCTGCGAGCGGCGTTCCCCGGCCGGGACGGTGTTCCGTCCGCCCGCTCCCGGTCCCAACGTCGTGACCGCGCGGGGCCCCGGGAACGGCTCCACCGGATACTGCCTGCTCGCCGCGACCACCAAGAACAAGACGACCAGGGGCCCGTGGCGATCGTCGCTTCCGGGGCGGCTCCACGGCGACCTGAAGACGATGCCCGCCGGCGTCACGCCGAGCCGAGCCGAAAAGCTGCTCGAACCGGTGAAGCGAGTCGTCCGCGTGTCGGTGTCGCCCGGACCGAATCCGGTGGCGACGGTCGACGTCGACTTCCGGGACGGCGCCGGTTTCAAGCGGGTGCTGAGGTTCGCCGCCCCCAGGCCCGTCCCGAACACCGTCAAGTTCGGCTTCGCCGCGTCCACGGGCCCGCTCACCGACGTGCAGCTCATCCGCCGGGTCACGGTGCGCTCCCAGCGCGACTGAGCCGAACGGCGGACCGCGGCTCGACGGACTCACTCGGAGCCCGTCGAGCCGCGGCCCGCGGATCGTCCTTCTCCCGTACTAGGTGAACGCTGCGACTCCCTCGTACTGGCCTTGAGGTGCTCGGCCGGTCGTCTCGTATTCGAGGAGCAGCACACCCGCCGGGGTGGCCTCGTGGCGGACGAGGCGCAGCCCGTTCGGGGCGCCCTGCGCGTCCAGAAGGCGCCGGCCGCTTCGCAGCACGACGGGCGCGACCACGAGGCGGAGCGCGTCGACCAGGCCCGCCGACAGCAGCGAGTCCCCCAGGTGGGAACTGCCGTGGATCTGGAGTTCCCGCCCGGGCCGCGCCTTGAGGCCGGCGACCGTCTGGACCGGATCGCCCGCGAGCACGGTGGTGGGGTGCCAGGTCCCCTCGGTGAGGGTGTCGGACACCACGTATTTCGGCAGCGCGTTCATCCGTGCGGTGAAGGGGTCGGCCGGATCGGTGATCTTCGGCCAGTCGCGCGCGAACGCCTCGTAGGTGCGCCGGCCGAGGAGCAGGCCGTCGGCGAGGTCGAGCCACTCGGAGGCGCGCCGGACGAACGTGGCGTCCATGTGGGGCACGAGCCAGCCGCCGCGGGTGAAACCGTCCGTGGTGTCCTCGTCCGGCGAGCCGGGGCCCTGGCTGACTCCGTCGAGCGTGACGAACTCGGTGAGGGTGATCTTCATCGTGCGGTGAGCCTCTCCGCGAAGGCGGCCAGCTGGCCGGCGACCGTCGTCCAGCCGTCGGCGAAGCCGAGTTCGCTGTGGCGGGCGCGGGCCTCGGTGTCGCGGTGCTGGACGACCAGCCGGTAGGCCGTGCCGTCCGGATGGTCGTCCATCGTGATCGTGGCGGTCATCGCGACCGGTGCGGGGTGCGCGGGACGCCACGTGCTGTCGATCGCGTTGGTGAACACGATCCGGTGGGGCTCCTCGACGGCGAGAAAGCACGCGTCCATGTGCGGGCCGAAGTGGGTCCCGTCGTCGCTCAGCCGCGTGACGAACGCTCCGCCGGGCCGCGTGTCCAGATGGTCCACCCGGCAGTGGGACGGGGCCGGGACCCACCACTGTTCGAGCTGGGATGGATCGGTCCAGGCGCGCCACACGGTCGCGCGGGGAGCGCGGATGATCCGCTCCAGGCCGAGGTCGAGATCGGGGTTCATCGGCCTTCTTCCTTCGGGTCGGTGACGAACTGTTCGAGGCGGTCGGTGCGCCCCTCCCAGATCCGGCGTTGCTCGGCGAGCCAGTCGTCGACGAGATCGAGCCTTTCGCGGTTGAGCACGCAGGTGCGCACCCGACCGGACTTGAGGGTGCGGATGAGCCCGTTCGACTCCAGGGTCCGCACGTGCTTCATGAACGAGGGGAGGGTCATGGGGAACTCGCGGGCGAGGTCGCCGACGCTCGTCGGCCCGAGCCCGAGGCGCCGGACGACGGCGCGCCGGGTCGGGTCGGCGAGGGCGACGAACACGCCGTCCAGCTCCGGCGAATACTGTGCCATAAAGCTAAGTATTACCCGAGCGTCATGGTTAGCGCAACGGCTAAGTATGCGGCGGTCTCTTCCCGGCGCCGGTTTCCGGCCGGTCGGTGAGGAGTTGCCAGGCGTGCAGGGCCATGAGGTAGCCGAGGGCGCTGGCGGGGGCGTAGAGCTCGGGGCCGAAGAGACGTTCGAGCAGGCGAAGGCGGTTGCGGACCGTCTGGGGATGGGTGTGCAGGCGGGCGGCGGTGGTGCTGGCGTTGAAGCCGCATTCGAAGTAGGCGAGCAGCGTCTTCGCCAGCCGGTCGTGCTGGGCCGGGCGCAGCCGGCGTAACGGCGCCAGCTTGCGGTCGACGAGGCGTTGGGCCAGATCGTGGTTCTGGACGAGCAGGAGCGCGGGGATCTGCTCGCTCACGTGCACGGGAGTGCCGCGGGCGAGCATGGCGGGCGGGAGCAGGTCGAGACCGCGCCGGGCCAGACGCAGGGAGAGGGCGGCGCGGGGTGACGGCGACCGCGGGGCCGACGACGGCCGGATGGTCGCCCAGCATCGCCTCCAGGGCGACACGGCAGCCGGGTCCCTCGGGGTCGGGGAACACGAGGCAGGGCACCTTCAGATGGAGCCCGTTCAGGACGTCCTCCGGCAGGAAGCGCGGCGGTGCGGCGTCCCGGCGGCGACCGTCGACGGCGATGACGGCGACGGTCCGCGGAAGGGGCCGGCTCGCACGGGCGGCGGCCTCGCGCAGGGCCCGGATCTCGCAGTGCGGACTCAGGATCAGGTCGATCAGGCGCCGTTGCTCCGGCCCGCCCTGGGCGGCGCCGCGCGCCGTGGCCGACAGATGGCCGGCCGCCGCGGCCCGCCGGAGCCGGTCGGTGTAGGCCAGGCCCCTCTGTACGGCCGTCCCGCCGTACCGCGGAGTGAGCGCCAGCCCGCGCCGCAGGGCCTGCCGGGTGAGGTGCTCGGCGGCGACGCCGGTCGCGACGGTGAGGGCCGCCTGCAGGTCGTCGGGGGCGCGGCCCTCGGCGGCCTCGGCCTCGCCCAGGTCCCGGAAGGCCTCCAGGACCGCCGGCCGGGGCTCGCCGGACCAGTCCGCGGAGGGGTCGAGGAAACCGCTGAGCGCGAGGGCGATCGCCCCGCGCAGAAGATCGCGGTCGGCCGTCCGGCGGGCCCACCCGTAGCCCGGAATCCGGGTGCGCGCGGCGTCCGCGGCGGTGGCGGCGATGTGCGGGACGCTCTCGCGCAGGCACCTGACCGCGTGCTCGTCCAGGGGCCGTCCGGGTAAGGGCGGCGACTCGGGCGCGGTCATCGGCCACGCCACCTCCCCAGGCCGCCTGCGGCTCCGGCCGGTCGGCGCGCTCGGCCGGGCCGCGGGCGGCGGCTCATAGCGGGACTTCGCGGATCACGGCTTGGCCGGGTCGTAGAGGTCGAAGAAGTTGGCCGCAGTTCCTTCGTCGGATGGTGGACGACCACGATCGTCCCCACCGCGATGTCGAGAATGCGCGAACCGCTCCGACCGGCTCATGAGGGGGCGCGGGCCGGCACGGCCGCGTCCCACGAACGGCGACCGGAACGAAGGAGAAGGCGATGTCGCGCAACATCAAGACGGTCACCACCTACCTGGACGGATTCCGTAAGAACGACCACGAGCAGATCCTGTCGTGCCTGACCGACGACATCGAGTGGACGGTCTTCGGCGCCTTCCACCTGACGGGCAAGGAGGCCTACGACAAGGCCATCGACGGGCCGCCCGAGCTTCTGGACCCGCCGCGTCTGGAGGTCGTGCGCATGGTCGAGCAGGGCGACGTGGTGATGGCGGAGCTCACCGGCACGGTGGAGCGGGCCGCGGGCGGGGAGATGCGCATGTCCATGGCGGAGGTGTTCGTCATGCGCGACGGCAAGATCGCCGAGCGGCGCGCCTGGGTCGTGGAGCTCAAGGAGAACGACTACCGCTGACCCGCGGCCCCGACACGCGGGCGGCCCCGCCGGCGCCGCGGGCCGCCCGGCGCCTCCCGCGCCGGGGCGGTCCCGTCGCGGCGGGGCGTCCGGCGCCGAGCAGGACTCCGGCGCCGCCGAGCACGAGACCGGCGATCACCAGGGGGTGCAGCGCCTGGCCGGCGACCAGCCAGGCCAGCACCGCCGTGACCGACGGGGTCAGGAAGAACACCGTGCTCACCCGGGTCGCCGACGAGCGCGCCAGCATCCGGTTGAGCAGCAGGAACGCCGCGATGGAGTTGACGAGCACCATCCACGCGACCGACCCTCCGAACGCCGTCCAGTCGGACACGCGCGGGGTCTCCACGGCCAGGCTGAGCGGGCCCACGGCCGCCGCGCCGACGAGGACCTGCGTGGCCGTCCCGGTTCTGACGTCCATGTCGCGGACGAAGCGCTTCTGGTAGAGGGTGCCGAGGCTGAGTCCGCCGAGGCCCGCCAGGCACAGCGGGATCCCCCAGGCCGACACGCTGACCCGGTCGGCGACCGCGAGCACCACGCCCGCCGCGCCGAGCGCGAAGCCCAGGGCCTGCCGCCGGTCGACGGTCTCGCCCAGCAGCCGGGCGGCCAGCGCGATCACCACCGGATTGAGGCCCTGGACGAGCGAGATCACCGCCGCCGGATAGTGCAGGGAGAGGGCGGTGTAGAAGCAGCCGAACTGCACGGCCTGAATGAGCAGCCCCGTGACGGCGACGTGCGCCAGCGCCCGCCCGCGCGGCCATCGGGCGCGCGTGACGAGGGCGTACGCCGCGAGGAGCACCCCGGCGACGGCGAACCGCGCGAACATCAGCAGCAGCGGCGGGGCCGCCCTGACGCCGGGGACGCCCGCCACGAACGCGCTGCTCCACAGAACGGTGAACAGGGCGGGCGCCAGCGCCGCGCCCGCCCGCGTCCCGCGGCGGCCGCCCCTCCTTCGGGCGGGGGCGGGCGCGCGAGCGCCGGCTGGCAGGGGAGGAGCGGGCGTCCCCGGCTTCATGAGGGTCCTTCCGTTGCGGGGGCGTGCAGGGGCGACCGGCCCGCCCGGCCGCAGGGGGCACGGGCGGGCCGGCGCGTCAGCCGGATGGTGCGGGGATCAGGACGCGCGCAGGGCGGACCGGCGCAGATCCCACAGGGTGTCGTCGGAGGTGCAGACGCCCGCGGCGCCGTGGCGCAGCGCCTCGGAGACGTCCGCCTCCTCCTGGACGAAGCCGGCGGCCAGGTACGGGACGCCGAGCTCCCGGGCCTCGCGCTCGACGTAGCGCAGCATGACCGCGGGCATGAGCTGGACGAGGTCCGGGTGGGACCGGCCGATGGACTGCACGCTGCGGTGCAGGTTCGACCGGTCCGTGACGAAGACCTTCTGCATGGTCAGCAGGCCCAGCCCGCCGGCCCGCTCGATGATCGCCGCGCGGGTGGAGCAGATCCCGATCGCCCCGATCCCCTTGAGGTAGGTCAGGGCCCCCGGGTCGTGCCCCAGGCCCGGCGTCGAGTCCGTGTTCACGAAGACGATCTTGCGTGCGGCGAGCGTCGCCGCCACCGTGGCCTCCAGCTCGCCGAGCGGGACGGACGCGAGGATGCCGAGCGGCGCCGACCGGGAGGCGAACCGGCCGGCCGCGGCGGCCCCGACGATCGAGGCCATCACCGGGTGCTCGGCCAGCGCGGTCAGCAACCGGGGATCTACGGGACGTTTCGGACGAAGGCCCATCAATACACCCTATTTATCCTCGGAGGTCCTCGGAGAACCCGGGCAGGCCCAGCTTCCCCGGGTTCATGATCCCGTTCGGGTCGAGGGCCCGCTTGACCGCCGCCAGGGTGCCGAAGCCGCTGCCCAGAGAGGGCCGCACGTAGGGGGACCGGAGCAGGCCCACGCCGTGGTGGTGGCTGATCGCGGCGCCGTGCCGGACGAGCACGTCGTTGGCGGCGTCCCAGGCCGCCCGGTACCACTCCCGCCGGCGGGAGCGTTCCACGTCGCCGCGCAGGGAGAAGTACAGGCAGGCGCCGTCGGTGTAGGCGTGGGACTGGTGCGCGGAGGCGCGCAGCGTCCCCGGGACGGCTTCGACGGCCGCGATCACCTCGTCGTAGAGGGCCGTGAGCGACGACCACGGCGCCGCGATCTCGCAGGTGTCGGCCACGAAGCCGGGCCCCTTGGCGAACCCGTCGCCCGACTTGCCCACGATCATCCGCTCGTCGAGCCAGCGCGCCAGGACCGCGTCGCCGTCCAGCGTCACCGGGGCGCGAGCCGCGCAGACCTCCTCGGCGACGGCCATCGTCGCGTCCACCAGCGCCGGGTCGCCCTCATCGGCGATCAGCAGCAGGTTGGTGTCCGGCTCGCCGAAGTGGGTGCCGCTCTCGTGCGCGTCGTACAGGCGCAGCACCGCCGGGGTCGCGCCGCGCTGGAGGATCTCGCGGCAGGCGTCCAGCCCGTCGGAGAACGTGGCGAACCCGTACGCCAGGCCCGACGCGTACTCCGGCAGCCGGTGGGTCCGCAGCCGCAGCCGGGTGATCACGCCGAGCGTGCCCTCGGAGCCGATGAACAGCTGCCGCAGGTCGGGGCCGACGGCCGCCCGGGGGTAGGTGCCGAAGCTCGCGGTCGATCCGTCGGGCAGGACCACGTCCAGCCCCACGACCATGTCCTCGATCTTGCCGTACCGGGTGGAGAGCTGGCCCGCCCCCCGGCAGGCCGCCCAGCCGCCGACCGTGGAGATCGCGAAGGCCGACGGCCAGTGCCCCGCGGTGGCGCCGTGGACCTCCTGGAGCTCCTTCTCGAACAGGTCGCCGAACATCCCCGCCTGCACCTCGACGATCATCGATTCGGCGTCGAAGGACAGGATCCGGTCGAGCCGGCAGACGTCCAGCACGACCCCGCCGAACACCGGCAGCGCCGCGCCGAGCACGTTGCTGCGTCCCGCCGACACCGTCAGCGGGACGCGGTGCGCGGCGCAGATCCGGACCACGGCGGCCACCTGCTCCTCGTCGGCCGCCTCGACGACCACCGCGTCGGGGGTGGCCGGGCGCCCGTCGGTCTCGCCGATGGACGTGCCCGCCCACCAGTCGCGGGTCCGCCGGACCACCTCGTCCCGGCCGGTGTGCACGGCGGCCGCGGCCGCCCGCAGCTCGGCGAGGACCGCCTCCGGCACCGCGACCGCGCCCTGCTGCAGGCTCGCCTCGCCGTCGCCGGGCGGGCAGTCGGCGGCCCAGCGCGGCGGCGTGGGCGCCCCGACGACGTAGTCCCCGCGGTTGAAGGGGTGGGTGATGGTCTGCCTGCTGATCAACGGTTCTCCTCCATCAGTACGGTCCGCTCCCGCTCCACGCCGGAGACGTAGTCCTCGATCTGCCGCCCGGCCTCCTCGTCGGACAGCCCCAGCTCCCGCTGCAGCAGCCGCGCGACCTCCGGGGCCGCCTTGACCGACAGGTCGCGGGCGAACAGCCGCATCCGGGTGCGGCGCGACAGCACGTCGTCGACGGTCCGCGCCAGCTCGCAGCGGGCCGCGTACACCACCTCGGCCCGCAGGTGGCCGCCGCCCTCGACGACCGGCTCGGCCAGGGAGGCGTCCTCGGCGATGAGATCGGCGACGAAGCGGGCCTCGGTGCCGTACCGCTCGCCCAGGTGCGCGCCGAGACCCCCCGTCGCCGAGGTGGCCTCCGCGTCGTAGCCCGCCCCGCCCAGCAGCGGGAGGCGGACGGTGCGGCAGCGCGCCTTGCGGCCGAGCTCCTTCAGCGCCTCGTCCACGACCAGCTCGCCCATGTGGCGGCTGGTGGTGAGCTTGCCTCCGGTGACGGTGACCAGCCCGTGCGCGTCGGTGGCGATCCGGTGGTCGCGGCTCATGTCGAGGGTGGCGCCCTCCTTGCCCCCGACGAGCGGGCGCAGCCCGGCGATCGACCCGACGACGTCCTCCGCGCCCAGTTCGGCGTCGAACGCGGTGTTGGCCCCGTCGAGGAGGTACTGCATCTCCTCCCGCGTGCACAGCACCTCGTCCAGCGGCCCGTCGTAGTCGGTGTCGGTGGTGCCGACCACGACCACGTCGCCCCAGCGGGTGCACGTGGCGCGGCGGGCGCGGCCGGGGACGGGCACGGTCACGGTCCCGTCGATCGGCAGCCGGGTCCACGGCACCACGATGTGCACGCCCTTGGCGGGACGGACGCGCGGCCGGTGGCCGGGATCCGACAGCGCGTCGAGCGTGTCGGACCAGACCCCCGTCGCGTTGACGACCACCCCTGCGCGCACCTCGACGTCGCGGCCGTCGACATGGACGGTGGCGCCGCGCACGCGGCCGTTCTCGCGGATCAGGCCGCGGCAGGCGGCGCCGTTGAGGACGGTCGCGCCGAAGTGCGCGGCGGTCCGCGCGATGGTCAGGGTGAGGCGGGCGTCGTCGGTGCGGCTGTCGTAGTAGAGCAGGCCGCCCCTGAGGCGGTCGGCGCGCAGCCGGGGGGCGCGGACCAGGACCTCCGGCACCGTCAGCCGCTGGTGGAGCCGCCCGATGCGCCAGCCGCCCGCGAGGTCGTAGGTCCACAGCAGGCCCTCGAAGGCCTTGGCGATGCGCGGGTCGAACACGCCGTCCTGGGTGAGCACGGGGAACACGAAGGGGAGCCGCTGCACCAGATGGGGGGCGTTGCGGCGCAGCCTCTGCCGCTCCAGCAGCGAGCGCCGCACCAGCGGCAGGTTGCCCTGCTCGATGTAGCGCAGGCCGCCGTGCACCATCTTCGAGGACTTGGAGGACGTGCCCGAGGCGAAGTCGTCCCGTTCTACGAGCGCGACCTTCAGCCCCCGGCTGACGGCGTCCAGCGCCGTGTAGCAGCCGGTGACGCCGCCGCCGACGACGAGCACGTCGAACCGCTGGGTCGCGAGCCGCTCGATCTGCGTGCCGCGGTCCAGCGTCAGCGGGGTGCGGCGGATCGCGTTCCTCGTCTCTGACCTCGCCTTGCGTTCGGTAAGCCGGATCACGACGTCGATTCCTTCGTTGAGTGGTTGGGGACATGGCGGGCCAGCAGGTCGCGCCATGCGGCGCGGGCCTCCCGGCGGTCGCTGTCGGGGAGCGCGGGCTCGAACACCGGGGCGGTGCCGAGCCCGGCCACCGCCGACGCGAGGTCGGGCCACAGTCCCGCGCGCACGCCGCCGAGGTAGGCGGCGCCGCGCAGGCTGGCGGTCTCGTGGGCGAGGGCGCGGCGCACCGGCCGCCCGATCAGGTCGGCCTGGGCGGACATCAGGACGTCGCTGCCGGCCAGGCCGCCGCCGCAGACGAGGTCGGTGACGGGCCGCCCCATGGCCGCCTCCACGCCTTCCAGCAGGTCGCACACCGAGTGCGCGAATCCGTCGATGACGCCCCGGGCGAGCTCGGCCCGGGTGGTGGACAGGCTCAGCCCGGAGAGGAGCCCGGTGGCCTCCGGCGCCCAGACCGGCGTGCGCAGCCCCGCGAGCGCGGGCACGAACCGCACGCGGGACGGCCCGGAGTGCTCCCCGGCCAGTTCGGTCAGCCGCCGGGGCGACTCGAACAGCCTGATCTCCTCGCAGAGCCAGCGCACCGCCGAGCCGGTCGTCGCGGCGAACCCCTCCAGGCTGAACAGCGGCACGCCGCGCGAGCGCCAGGCGACCAGGGTCAGCACGCCGGGCACCCGGTCGCGGTGGGCGGGCGGCCGGTCGCCCGCGACGGCGTCCAGGAACGTGCCCGTCCCGTGCACGCACATCGCCTGGCCGGGCCGGTGCGCGCCGAGCGCGACCATCGCCGCGTGCTGGTCGCCCATGACCGCCAGGATCGGCAGCCGCACCCCGAGGACGGACGGGTCGGTGGAGCCGAAGTCCCCGTCCTCGTCCACGACGGACGGCAGGATGTCGGGCGGGCAGCCGAGGAAGTCCGCCCAGGGCCCGTACCAGCCGCCGGTCCGCAGGTCGTAGGCGCCGGCCGCGACGGCGTTCGTCGCGGACATGACGTGCCGGGCGCCGCCGGTGAGCTTCCAGACCAGCCAGGTGTCGATCGACCCGAACAGCAGCCGGCCCCGCTCGTGCGCCCGCCGCGCCTCCTCGTTCCGGGCGGCCTCCTCCGCCGCCCACAGCAGCGGGGCGCGGGACCCGACCGGCCGCCCGGTGAACGCGGCGAGCCGCTCGTCCCAGTCCGGCTCCCACTCCCGCAGCCGCTCGGCGTAGCGGCGGTCCTGCCACACCACGGCGGGGCTGAGCGGCTCCCCGGTCACCGCGTCCCACAGCAGGACGGTCGCGCGCTGGGTGGAGATCGACACCCCCGTGATCTCCACCCGGTCCGCGGCCGCCCGCTCCAGGGCCGTCCGGCAGACCCGGACGGTGTTCTCCCAGATCTCCGCCGCGTCCTGCTCCACGCGCAGGTGGTCGGGGGAGCGCACCGAGATCGGCAGGTACGCGGCCGGTGCCGCGCCGCCGTCGTCGAGGACGACGGCGGCGCGGGTCCCGGTGGTGCCCTCGTCGATGCTCAGCACGCCGCGCCGGCGCTCTCTGATCATCTGCGAAACATTCCTCTCGTCAGCGCGCGCTCAGGCCGGCACCGTCTCGCGCCGCTCCAGCCGGATCGGCTCCTCCTCCAGGTTCACCGCGACGCGCGTCGGGTCCCACTTGACGATCACGCAGGTGACCAGGCCGAGCAGCGGGACGGCCGACAGCACCATCAGGCTGGCGCCTACCCCGAAAGCGGCCTGGAGCTGCGGGAACACGTACAGGCCCGCGACGGAGCCGAAGCTGCCGAGCATCCCGGTCACGCCGGTGCCGAGGGTGCGGATGTCGCTGCGGTACGACAGCGCCGCGATCGACTTGCCGTTCGGGCCGGGGCCGGCGGAGTGGAAGAAGATGAACAGCACCGGCAGCGCCGCGGCCAGCGCGATCGGGAGCTGCTTGAACGTCGCGCCCATGACCAGCAGTGCCACGAACACCACCGCGTACCCGGCCGCCGAGCTCACCCGCAGGCCGAGCCGGCGCCCGAAGTAGGCCGACAGGCATCCGCCGACGATGCCGACGGCGTTGAACGCCATGGAGCCCGCGGTCGCCTTCTCGAACTCCTTGCCGAACAGCTCCAGGCTGATCACCGGGAGGTACCAGCCGACGGCGAAGTACTGCATGGACTGGGTCAGGGAGATCACCGTCGACAGCACGGTCCGGGGCAGGTACGCGCCGCGGAACAGCACTCCCGCGTCCCGGATGCCGACCTGGTGGCGCGCCTCCAGGGCCTGCGGGGTCTCCGGCGGGCCCTCCTCCGCCCGCACCCCGTACATGCGGCGCAGGTTCGCCGCGCACTCCCGCAGCCGGCCCTTGGACGCCAGCCAGGTCGGGCTCTCGACCAGGAAGGCCATCTGGAGGACGAGCAGCGCGGTCGCGAAGACGACCGCCGAGCCCACCGACCATCGCCAGATGTCGGAGCCGACGTCGAGCTTGTAGAACAGGAGCGTGAGCGCGAGGTTGGTGGTCGTCGCCACGTACCAGGCGCCCTGCCAGAAGTTGAGCCTGCCCTTGAGCGAGGACGGGGTGTACTCGGCGAGCAGCGCCATCGCCACGGCGAAGTCGATGCCGTAGGCGACGCCCACCAGCGCCCGCCCGGCGAAGACGGTCTGGAAGTCCGAGCCGACCGCGGTCAGGACCGCGCCGACCCCGAAGACGACCTTCGTCATCAGCAGGGGCTTGATCCGGCCGATCCGGGCGGCGAGCCAGCCGCCGAAGGGATTGGAGACGATCGCGATGGCCGGGGCCATCGCGGTGAGCACGCTGACCTGCGTGGGCGAAAGATCGAGCTGCTCGACCATGGGGGACAGCCCCGCGCCGAGCGCCGCGTTGGAGTAGGCGTCCAGGAACAGGCCCGACAGGGCCAGGAACCAGATCCAGTTCGCTCGGCCGCGCAGACTGGTGAGGGTGTCGATGAGCCCGGCCGCGTCCGCCGCGTTGCGGATGACCGCCGTTCTCGTGCTCGCAGGGCCGTCGTTCATGCCCGCCGCCTTTCGGGGGTTGAAACCCTTGCCAGCGGTCCGGGAATGACAAAGGCACAGACGAAGACCACTGACAGGGGTGTCTTCGTCTGTGCCTGTCGGTTGACGGGAGGTTAAGCGGGGCCGATCCGGTGTGTCAAGCGCCACAACGCCGCCGATCCCGCCGCGAACCGGCCGCGAACCCGCAGGCCAGGGGCATCCGCAGGCGCCGCGATGAGTTCTCGCCGGGCCGCGGGTCTTCATTCCCGACCCGTTGGCGACAGGAGGAGAAGGCGTGGGAAACGATGTGTGGCCGATGGTGCACGCGGAGCGGGCGGCACTGATCGACGACCTCTCGCATCTCGAAGGCGAGCAGTGGGAGCGGCCTTCGCTCTGCGACGGCTGGACGGTGCATGACGTGGTGGCCCACCTGATCGACACGGCCCGCACGACCCGCCTCGGGTTCGTCGCCAGGCTCGCTCGGGCCCGGTTCGACTTCGACCGCCAGAACACGCAGGGGGTGGCGCGCGAGCGCGGCGTCTCACCTCAGGAGACCCTGGAGCGGCTCCGCCAGGTGGCCTCCCGGACGTCGACCCCTCCGGCGCCGCTCGACAGCCGGCTCGTCGAAGAGGTCGTCCACGGTGAGGACATCCGCCGGCCTCTGGGAATCGTCCACGCCTACCCGCTGGAGGCCGTCGTCAGATCGCTCCGTTACCAGGCCCGCACACCGGCGTCGTTCGGCGGAGCCAAGGAGCTGACGACCCGCCTCCGCCTGACCGCGACGGACGCCGGCCTCTCGATCGGAGACGGCCCGGAGGCGAGCGGAACCGCGCTCTCCCTGCTCCTGGCGATCTCCGGCCGCCGTGCGGCGTTGGACGATCTCTCCGGACCGGGCCTCCCCGCGCTGGCCGCCACCTGAGGGATGCCCGCTCATGATCACGACTCGGCGACGGCTGTCGGAAATGCCGCTTTCATTGGCATTTCTCGTTCTACCGTGCCGCCGTGACCACGCCACCTCCCTCGGACGACGCCCCGAACGACCCCGTGCCGTTCCCTGCCTGGGTTCCGCCCGACGGCTCCACGCCTCAGGCTCTCCCGCCCGCCCCGCCACCGGCGCCGCTCCCGCCCGTCCCCGCTCGCCGCCGGACGAACCGGTTCGCGGTCACCGCGCTGGTCACGGGGCTGCTCGGCCTGATCCCGGTCGCGGTCGGCTTCGTCATCGCCGCGCTCGTGCAGGCCGGCCGCCGCGGCGAGAAAGGCAAGGGACTCGCCATCGGTGGACTCGTCGCCTCCGTCGCCTGGGCCGCCGCCGTCGCCCTGACGCTGACCCTGCTGTCCGCGGACGTGAACGGACAGTCCGTGCGCAAGGACGGAAAGGTGGCGGTCACCACCATTCGACCGGGGGAGTGCTTCAGCGAGTTCGAGGAGACTCCCGCCGGTATGTACGTGCGGCGATCGTCCTGCACCGCGCCTCATCAGGGAGAGGTCGGTGCCGAGGGGGAGCTCCCGGACATTCCGTATCCAGGAGAAAGGGAGACGGCCGACCGGGCGTGGACCGTTTGCCGTGAGCGGACCGAGTTCCTGGAGAGGAGCCGGTACGGCTCCGATCTGAAGCTCCGCGTCGCGCCACCGGATGAGGACGCGTGGAAGGGCGGAAGGCGGGCCGCGACCTGCGTCATGGTCTACGGGGGATCAGGCCTGCTCCCGGCCCCTCTCGGGCAGACCATGGAAACGAAATCCCGGGACGAATCCGAACTGGCGCCGGGTGACTGCGTCCAAAAATGGAACGACGACGGCGTGCAGCCCATCATCGCCTGTACCGAAGAACATGAATTCGAAGTGCTCGCCGTCTACACGATGCAAGGCGGCAAGTACCCGGGAGACAAGGGGATGGAGAAGAAGGTAACAAAAGGCTGTCTCAAGTTCGCCCGCAAGGCTTGGGGGGAGAACCCGCCCGCCGACATCGACTTCGCCTACGTGGTCCCCAACGAGGACGGCTGGGAAGCCGAGAGGCGCTTGGGCTTCTGCCTGGTCGAGGGCCGTCATGGACCTCTGAAGCGGTCCGTGGTCCCGCACTAGGACGGCGGGCGAAACGAGCGGCCCGGCGCATCCGGTCAGTGGAGGGCTTCGATGAAGCGGAGCGCCTCGTCGCGCCGCATACCTGTTTCGGCGCAGACGAGCGCGATGGCCGATCCGAGGTCGCCGGCGGTCTTGAAGGCCCTGACCCGGTCCGAGAGCATGGGCCGGTCCACGGGCGGCTCCACGGGTATCAATCCCGCCCGCACGGCGTCGACGTAGTCTTTCGCGGCTCTCAGCCCCAGAGAGGTCTCCTGCCGGACGAACTTCGCCGCGTCCTTCCACCTGCCTTCAGCGATCATCGCGCGCGCTTTGGCCTGGACGTCGGCCGGGACGGTCCGGGCGTACGCCTCTCCCTTGAGGCCGTCCACGTAATCCTTGGCCTCCTTGAGGCCCAGCCCGGTGGCCTGGCGGATCAGCCTGACAGCGGGAATCATGTCGCCTTCCGCGACCAGGGCGACGGCCCGCGCCCTGGCCTCGGGCATGACATACGGGACGAACGGCTTCACTGAATCGCTCCTCCTCGCAGCGGGAGCCGAAGACTCCGCCTAGCGTTTGCGGCCTATGCCGCCGTACATGTGGACGTGGGCGTCCGGGACTTCGGACGCCGCCTGGTCGGGGTGCCAGTGGTTGACGAGCACGATGCCCGGGTCGAGGATCTCCAGGCCGTGGAAGAAGCGCTCCACTTCGGGCTTCGTGCGCGCCACCAGCGGGATGCCGTTGGCGTTGTAGGCGGCCACGCCCGCGGCCACCTCGTCTGGAGCGCTGTCGGCCGTGCAGGTCGACAGCGCCAGCATGCTTCCGGGAGCCAGCGGCTCCATGAGGCGGTCGATGATCCGCTGCACCTCGGCGTCGTCCGGGATGAAGTGCACGATCGCGATCAGGCTCAGCGCCACGGGCAGGCCCAGGTCGAGGGTGTCGCCCAGGTGGTCCGAACCCAGGATCGCGTCGGGGTCGAGGAAGTCGGCGTCCAGATAGGTGGTCCTGCCTTCGGCCGTGCTCGTGAGCAGTGCGCGCGCGTGCACCAGGACGATCGGGTCGTTGTCGACGTAGACGATCCGTGACTCCGGCGCCACGGACTGGGCCACCTCGTGCAGGTTGGGCGAGGTGGGGAGCCCCGTGCCGATGTCGAGGAACTGCCGGACGCCGAACTCGGCGGCGAGGTGACGGGCCGTCCGCGCCATGAAATTCCGGTTGGCCCGCATGGACTTCGGCAGGTGGGGCCAGTCGGCGACGATGTTCGCCGCGGCCTCGCGGTCCGCCGGATAGTTGTCCTTGCCGCCGAGAATGTAGTCGTAGACCCGGGCGGAATGGGGGATCTCGATATTCAGGTCCACCTGGTCCTCGGTCATTTCCAGCCCCCCGATCGTCATGACTGCCGCCCAAGATCACTCTAGGTGCCGCGCCGGCGTCCGTCCCGCGGATCTTCCGCATCGATGAACCGCCGCCGCGCCAGGGGCGGGCGACCGCGTCCGGATGCCGACCCGTGAGCCGCCCCAGCCGGACATGGTCGCCGAGATCCGCCCGGGACGGATCCGGCATGGGCCGCGGCGCCCGGTCCCTGTGACCCGGCGGAGGCTGCCACCAGGACGGCGCCTTCACGGCTCGCCGAGGGAGTGGGCTCACGAGGCCCCGCGCACTTCGTCATTGTGCTCGCGGGCGCTTTGAATTATGACACGGAGGCCCTCTCTCCAGAAGTTTCGCGTCCAAGAAATTCGTTCCTTCGAATTTGTCGGGTTAGGGAAAAGTGTTTGAGGGGCTCTTGGCCCGCGCGGCGTCCGGCGCGCCGCCGGGTGACTCTCTCACCAGGTCAGAGGTGGTGATCATTGTCGTGGTGATCGACGACATCGTCATTCGCATAGCGGACAAACCTTGCCGATCTGGTGAGGCCTCGCAGCTGAGGCATGCAGAACAAACGACGCAAAATAAACGTCGCTCCGTGGGGCGGGCGCCGTGATGGCGCACTCGGTCCGGATTTCAGAAGAACTGCGCCCGAGGATCTCGAAAGAATCTACCTGTGGCCTGTCATTGATCGTTTTCTATTGGCTATAAACAAGAGAGTCCGCGCGGTTCGCGGAAAGGAGCGAAGCCGGATCGAGCGCCCGTGGTCTCCCGGACCGGAAGGCGCCGAAGCGACGCTCAACACCGATCTCCAGAGGCGTGACGGCCACTCTCGGCAGCCGAGCGAGGCGAGGGGCGCCGCCGCCGGCCAGGAAGGACAAAACCCCCTATGACCCGTACCCCCATGCTCCCTGGAACGCGTCGCGCCGGGCAGTGCGCCGCCCCGGCCCGCGACCGGCCGCGTTCCGCCCCGCCCGCTCCGGACGGTCCCGCAGGGGCCGGAAAGCGGGGCCAGGGAACGTGACCGCTCTCGAAGCCGTCAAGGTCCGCGCCCGCGAGGTCGAACCGAACCACCGGCTCGGCGGCAGCGTCCGGATGCTCCTGTCGCCGGGCACGGCCCGGACGACGGCCGGCCTCATGGCCCTGCTCGAACTCCGGCCGGGGGAGCGTGTCAGCGAGCACTACCATCCGTACACGGACGAGCACGTCTACGTCTCCGACGGGCGCCTCGTCCTCACCGTCAACGGCACCGAGCACGTCGTGGACGCCCGGGAGGCGGTGCTGATCCGCCGCGGTGCCCGGCACCGCTACGAGAACCGGACCGACCGGCCGGTGACCGCCGTGCTCTTCCTCGGACCGCTGGCCCCGAGCCCCGACATGGGGCATGTGGAGACCGCGGAGCCGGCCGGCGACGGGCCCCCGCCCTCGGTGGACGCGCGGCCGCCCGCCGCCGCGGGCGAGCGGGAGCCGGCATGAGCGGGCGGCGGGCCCGCCCCGTGGCGATCACCGGGATCGGGGTCCTGACGCCGGGCGCCCCGGGAACGAGCGGTTTCTGGGAGACCGTGACCGGCGGCAAGCCCACCTTCCGCACGATCACCGTGTTCGATCCGGGGCCGTACCGGTCCCAGATGGCCGCGGAGATCGACTTCGACGCGGGAAGGCACGGGCTGACGCCCCGGCAGCGGCGCCGGATGGACCGCGCCGCCCAGTTCGCCCTCGTCACCGCGCGGGAGGCCCTGGCCGCCTGCGGGCTGCGGTCCGGCGACCTCGACCCCGCCCGCACCGGCGTGGTCGTCGGCAGCGCGGTCGGCTGCACCGTCTCGCTCGAACGCGAGTACAGCGTGGTCAGCGACAGCGGCCGCCTGGCGGTGGTGGATCCGGCCTACGGCTCCCCGCACCTGCCCGACTACCTCGTCCCGGCGTCCCTGGTCCGCGAGGTCGCCTGGGACGTCGGCGCTGAGGGGCCCGCCTGCGTGGTGTCGACGGGATGCACCTCCGGGCTGGACGCCGTCGCGCACGGTGTGGAGATCATCCGCGACGGCGCCGCGGACGTGGTGCTGGCGGGGGCGTGCGAGGCCCCCATCTCCCCGATCACGGTGGCCTGCTTCGACGCGATCCGGGCGACGTCCCCGGACAACGACGATCCCGAGCGGGCATGCCGCCCCTTCGACGCCACCCGGGCGGGGTTCGTGCTCGGCGAGGGCGCGGCGATGCTGGTCCTGGAGGACGCGGCGGCGGCCCGGGCGCGGGGGGCGCACGTGCACGCGGAGATCCGCGGGTTCGCGTCCCGGAGCAACGCCTACCACATGACCGGGCTGCGGCCCGACGGGGTCGAGATGGCGGCGGCGATCACCACGGCGCTGGACGAGGCCGGCGTCCCCGCGGAGGGCGTCGACTACATCAACGCCCACGGGTCGGGCACCCGGCAGAACGACCGGCACGAGACGGCCGCCTTCAAACTCGCGCTCGGCCCGGAGAACGCCTACCGGCTGCCGGTCAGCTCCATCAAGTCGGTGGTGGGCCATTCGCTCGGCGCGATCGGCGCGATCGAGGTCGCGGCGAGCGCGCTGGCGATCGAGCACGACCTCGTCCCGCCCACCGCGAACCTGCGGCATCGCGATCCCGAATGCGACCTCGACTACGTCCCCGGGACGGCGCGCGAGCAGCGGGTCGAAACGGTGCTCACGGTCGGCAGCGGGTTCGGCGGCTTCCAGAGCGCGATGGTGCTCAGCGCCCCGGGACGGTGGCAGGGATGACCGCGGACGCGGCGGCCGCCGAGGACGACCAGGCCGTCATCACCGGGATCGGCGTGGTCTCGCCGAGCGGGCTGGGCGCCGAGCGGCACTGGGAGGCGACGCTCACCGGCCGCATCGCGATCGGCCCCATCACCCGGTTCGACCCGAGCGGCTACCCGGCCCGGCTCTCCGGGGAGGTCCCCGGATTCGTCCCCCGTGACCACCTGCCCGGACGGCTGCTGCCGCAGACCGACCGCCTCACCCAGCTGGCGCTGACCGCCGCCGACTGGGCGCTCACCGACGCCGGGCTGTCGCCGTCCCCCGAGGAGTCGCTGCGGTACGGCGTGGTCCTGGCCAACTCGGCCGGCGGTTTCGAGTTCGGTGAGAACGAGCTGCGCAAGCTCTGGTCGACCGGGCCGAAGAAGGTCAGCGCGTACCAGTCGTACGCGTGGTTCTACGCGGTCAACACCGGCCAGATCTCCATCCGGCACGGACTGCGCGGCCCCTGCGGCGTCCTCGTCAGCGGCCAGGCCGGGGGGCTGGACGCGATCGGGCAGGCGTGCCGCGTGCTGCGCAAGGGCGCCGACGGCGTGCTGACCGGGGGATTCGAGGCCCCGGTGTGCTCGTGGGGGGTGACCGCGATGTCGGCCGGCCGGGACGCGCCGACCGCTCCGCAGCTGTCCTCCGGCGACGACCCGGCGAGCGCCTACCTCCCCTTCGCCGCCGGCGCGTCCGGCCATGTGATCGCCGAGGGCGGCGCGATCCTCGTCCTGGAACGCGGGCGCCATGCCCGCGCCCGCGGTGCCCGGCACCGGTACGGGCGGGTCGCGGGGTACGCCGCGACCATGGACCCGCCGCCGGGATCCGGCCGCCCGGCGACCCTGCGCAACGCCGCCGCGCTCGCCCTCGCCGACGCCGGCCTCGCCCCGGAGCGGATCGACGTGGTGTTCGCGGACGCCGCGGGCAGCGCGATGCGCGACCGCGCCGAGGCCGAGGCGCTCACCGGCCTGTTCGGCGCCGGCGGCGTCCCGGTGACCGCGCCCAAGGCGATGACCGGGCGGATGTCGGCGGGCGGCGCCGCCGTCGACGTCGCGACCTGCCTGCTGGCCATGCGCGACGGGATGATCCCGCCGACCGCCGACGTCCGGGCCGATCCGTCCTACGGACTCGACCTCGTCACCGGCCGCCCCCGGCCCGCCCGCATCGACCACGCGCTGATCCTGGCGCGCGGCGAGGGCGGGTTCAACAGCGCTCTCGTCCTGGCCGCCTGCCCCCGCGAGGCCCCGTCCGCGGCCGGACACCTCGACGAACGGGCTCCCCGCGCCCTTCCCGGAAACGACCCCAGGAGCTGACATGGCCGAAGACGGCCCGATAACCCTGCCCGACCTGGTCGCCGTCCTGCGCGCCTGCGCCGGCGAGAGCGACGGCGTCGACCTCGGCGGCGACATCGCCGACCATGCCTTCACCGACCTCGGCTACGACTCCGTCGCGATGATGGAGGTCTCCGCGCGGATGGTCGAGCGCTTCGGCCTGCGCCTCGACGAGGACAGGCTGTTCGACCTCCGCACCCCCGCCGAGATGCTCCGCTGCCTCAACCAGGCCGCGGCCGGGGACGGGGAGGTCCGGTCGTGACCGCGAGCACCGACAACCAGATCCTGGTCGACGCGCCCATGGAGCTGGTGTGGGAGCACACCAACGACGTGGCGGGCTGGCCCGACCTGTTCACCGAGTACGCCGCCGTGGAGATCATCGAACGGGACGGCCCCTCGGTGACGTTCCGGCTCACCACCCACCCGGACGAGCAGGGCAACGTCTGGTCGTGGGTGTCGCGGCGCACCCCCGATCCCGAGACTCGCACCGTCCGCGCCCACCGGGTGGAGACCGGGCCGTTCGCGTTCATGAACATCCGCTGGGAGTACCGCCGGCAGGCGGCGGGCGTGCTGATGCGGTGGAGGCAGGAGTTCGCGATGAAGCCGGACTCCCCGATCAGCGAGGACGCGATGCGCGACCGCATCGACCGCGGCACCGTCGAGCAGATGGCGCACATCAAGGCGGTCCTGGAGGAACGCGCCCGCACGGCCCCCGGCGGGTACGGGCCCGGCGACCTCCACGCGCAGCGCCTGCTGTACCTGACGTGCGGGATGCGGCTGGCCGCGGTGGTGAGCGCGCTCGCGGAACTCGGCGTGGCGGATCTGACCGCGTCCGGCCCGCGCTCCGTCACCGAACTGGCCGCGGCCGCCGGCGCCGTGCCGGACGCGCTCTACCGCCTCCTGCGCTGCGCCGCCTCCGTCGGAATCATGGAGGAGCAGCCGGACGGACGGTTCGCGAGCACACCGCTGGGCGACGGCCTGCGCGCCGACGACCCCTACAGCCTGCTGCCCCTGGTCCTGCACAGCACGCGGTCGTACGTGACGAAGCCGTTCGGGGCGCTGGCGCACAGCGTCCGCACCGGCGAGCCCGCGACGGTCCCGACGCTGGGCACCGACATCTGGCGCTACTTCGAGGACAACCCCGAGGACGGCGCCCGCTTCGACCGCACCATGACCACGCTGGGCCGCTGGGAGACCGAACGCCACCTGGACGTCGTCGGGCCCGAGAGGTTCGGCCGGATCGCCGACCTCGGCGGCGGGCAGGGCCATTTCCTCGCGGCGGCGCTGCGGCGCGCACCGGACGCGTCGGGTGTGCTGTTCGAGCGGCCGTGCGCCGTCAAGGCGGCGGCGGAGGTGCTCGAAGCGGAGGGGGTCGGCGACCGCGTCACCCGGATCGCCGGCGACTTCTTCACCGACCCGCTGCCGGACGACTGCGACGCGTACGTGCTCAAGGCCGTCCTGCACAACTGGCCGGACGAGCGCGCCGCCGAGCTGCTGACCGCCGTGCGCGAGGCCATCGGCGACCGCCGCGGCGCGCGGCTCTTCATCGTCGAGCACGTGGTGGCGGAAGGGAACGGATGGGACCACGCCAAGTTCCTCGACCTCGACATGCTGGTGCTGTTCGGCGGCCGGGAACGGAGGCCGCAGGAGTGGCGGCGGCTCCTGGCGCGGTGCGGTTTCGCGCTGGTCGGCCGTCCCCGGGAGGGGCACTGGACGGTTCTGGAATGCCGCCCCGCGGAGGCCGCGTGACCGGGCGCCGGTGACCCGGGCCCCGACGTCAAGGAGGACGAGCATGCTTCCCCAAGCCCCGCCGCCCACCCACCGGGCGGTCATGATCCGGAGGATCGCGCCCGGCGACCGGGACGCCGTCGCCGCGGTGTTCCGCGAGCACGACCGCACCGACCTGCCGCGCCGCATCGGCGTCACGCGCCGCACATTGCTGACCTACCACGACCTGTACATCCACCTGGTCGAGGGAGACGCCTCGTTCGAGCGGGCCCTGTACGCGGCCGGCGACGACCCCGGGTTCCTCGACATCAGCGCCCGGCTCGCGACGCTGCTCGTCCCGTACGACAGGGACCGCCCCGCCATGCGCCAGGCCCAGGCCGAGGAGTTCTACCACTGGTCGGACGACCGGCCGCAGGCGACGTACCGGCTGCTGCTGGAGATCAGCGTGGACGAGGGCCGCGCCGCGGAGTTCGAACGGACCTGGCGCCGGATGGCCGCCGTGGCGGCCCGCCACCCCGGGCACGTCGCCCAGTCGCTGTCGCGCGACATCGCCGACCCCGGCACATTCCACCTGGTCAGCGACTGGACCGACGAGGACGCCCACGAGCGCTTCCTCGCCTCACCCGGGCACCGGGAGCTCGCAGCCGCGCTCCGCGACCTGGACGCCAAGGTCCGCGCGACCCGCACGCGCATCAGCGCCTACCACCCCGGCCCGGCCGGGGACGGCGCGGCCGCCGCGACGTCCGGAACCGGGCGGGCGGAGCGATGAGCGAGCCGACGGGCCCGGCCGAGCCGGGCGGCCACCCGCTGATCAACGACGTCCGCACGCCCGGACCGGTCGTCCGCGCGCGGATGCTGTCGGGCGACGTCGGATACGCCGTGACCCGGGCGGCCGAGGCGCAGCACGTGCTGTGCGACCCGGCCTTCAGCAGCGCCGCGACGTTCCTGCCCCGCGCGCCCGCCGAGCCGCGGGAGCCGGTCGGCTCCAGCAGGGTCCTGTTCGAGATGGACCCGCCCGAGCACACCCGGCTCCGGCGCGCGGTCGCCCAGGCGTTCAACCGCCGCCGCGTCGAGGCCATGCGGGCGGGGATCGAGGAGGTCGTCGACGGGCTGCTGGACGAGACGGACGCGGGCGGGCCGCCGGCCGACCTGGTCCAGTCCCTGTGCGCGCCGCTGCCGCTCACCGACATCTGCGAGCTGCTCGGCGTCCCGCGCGAGGACCGCGACTCCTTCCGCGGCTGGGCCGAGACGATCATGGCGCTGCGCGGCCCCTCCCCGCAGGAGATCGACCGCGCCCGCGCCGCGATCCAGCGCTACTTCGTCGACCTGGTCGCGGCCAGGCGCGCCGAACCGGCCGACGACCTGGTCAGCGAACTGCTGATGGTCCGCGACCGAGAGGAGCGGATCACCGAGGCGGAGCTGGTCAGGCTCGCGATCACCCTGCTGATCGCGGGGCACGGGCCCACGATGAACCAGCTCGCCCGGAGCGTGTACGCCCTTCTGACCCGCCCCGAGATGTACGCGGCGCTGCACCGCGACCCGGAGCTGGTGGCGACGGCGGTGGAGGAACTGCTCCGGACGGTGCCGTCGGTGCCGGTCAGCACGCCCCGCCTGGCCCTCCGCGACGTGGAGATCGGCGGCGTGCCGATACCCGCCGGAAGCACGGTGGCGGTGTCGTCGCTCGCGGCCAACCGCGATCCCGCCCTGTTCACCGATCCGGAGGTGACGGACCTCGGCCGCACCGACAACAGGCACCTGACGTTCGGCTACGGCCCCCACTTCTGCGTCGGCGCCCAGCTCGCCCGCGCCGAGATGCAGACGGCCCTCGCCGCCCTGACGCGGCGCTTCCCCGACCTGCGCCTGGCCGTCCCCCCGGAATCGATCCGCTGGCGGACGGACTCCCTCTTCCACGGCCCCGTAGAACTACCCGTGACCTGGTAACCCGGTGGCCTGCCGGGTGTGCGGAGACGGCTGCGCGGCGGGGTCAGGGGGCGTGCCCGGTCAGCCTCGCGACCGTGTCGTCCAGTGCCCGGACCTGCGACGAATCGCCTGCGTAGGCGTGGACCAGCGCCAGGAACTCCTGGAGGCCGCCGGGGAACTCCGAGCACGTGCGGACGATCGAATGGACGTCCAGATGGGGCTGCGTCCGGCGCGGCACGCGGATCGCGATCTCCTTGCGCAGGGCGTCCACGATCTGCTGCCGGCCCTCGGCCGTCGTCAGCAGCGGAATGTCCATCAGCCGATCGACGATCTCGAAGAGCGCGGGGAGACCAGCGGACTCCGCCTGATCCGGTGGGCGGCGCGCGTCCGAGCCCGGGGCACGCGGTTCGGTACCGTTGGCCGGAAGCGGCCCCACCTGAGCGGGGGCTTTGGCGGCGTCCCCCGCCGGTGCCGTCGGAGGCGCGTCTCGGATGCAGAGCCAGGCGGTGGTCTCGGTCTCCTTGAGGCGCACGTCGATCGGCCGGAACTCAGTGGGGTCGACGGCGCCGCGGCCCTCCTGGATCACCGTGCGGTAGAACTCGTCGGACGCCAGGACCCCCAGGTCGGCCGGTACCGCGGCGAGTGCCTCCTTGAAGGACGGCGCGTCCAGAAGCCGGTTGACGTGGTTGACGGAGGTGCCGACGATCCCTTTGGCGTCCGATTCGAGTGGCCCGCCGTGCAGCGCGATCCGCAGCCGCATCCGGGCGTGTTCGGCGGCCAGCCCGTTGTGCCTGCGCAGAGCGCCGCGCAGGTGGTCGGGCAGCGGATGGGCCAGGCGGGACGGGTCGTAGGACGGCGGCAGCACGACGATGACACCGTCGCCGCGGTCCTCCTGGTAACAGCCTTCGAGGGGGATGCCCGACGCCTCGAAACAGCTCCGGAGAGCCTCGTATAAGACGGTTCGCAGATGGCTTTGCACGTGGTCAGCGCGTTTGCTGAAACTGATGATGTCGCAGACGAAGAGCGTGCAATGACCGCTCGGGGTCCAGCCTGTCCCCGCTTCGCCGGAGCCGTTCCGCATGACTCTGATGCCCCTTGAACGATTAGATTGCCCCCAAGGGTGCACGCATTGCGCTCACTCCGGCAAGTAGATGCCGACCGGCCGAGGCCGTAAGTGAGCGCCCTTGCGATGGCGTGGAACCAGTGTGTCCGGCGACGCAGAACGACTGGGAGGGCGCATACTACATTGACCGGCTGAGCGGTCCGGGGCAGAAGGGGTAACGGCGCATGGCGCGCGAGGAGTCGAAGTCACCGTCCCTGGCGCCGACGGCGACGAAGTCACTGGAGGGCGCGCAAGAGCAGGTCCATGGAGAACGGACCACCGACGAGATTGTCGCCCTGCTTTCGGACATACCGGACATGCGGGACGTGGCTGCTCGCTCCATCGTCGTCCAATACATCAGTGAGCGTGCATGCACACCGTTGCTGCCGCCGGATCTCCCGCAACCGAGGTATTACCTCTTCAACCTCGTACTCGCCTGCCGGGAAATACCAGACGGTCTCCAGTTGCTGGTCCGCGCGGTCGAGTTCGTCGCCGGGCCGACGGTGGCCGTCGCGCGCTTGAAGCGCATGCTGAGCCCGGTCCGGGCCTACTTGGAACCGGTCGTCGAGACTCAGATCGAGGATCTCCTCACCGGACTGTGGGCGCCGTCGCTCACCCGGCTCTACGTGGTCGCCACCGGAAACAGCATCCCCACCGTTCCGTTCCGCCTCAACGACGCTTGGGACGCCTTCTCGGCTCTGCTCGACCACAACACGGCACCTGGGAAACCATCCCCGCACCTGATATTCGTAGCGATGTTGCTACAGACCATGCAGACAAGGCAGGCGGCTGGAGGCACCGAGACCGAGGATGCGTGGCGGCTCAAAAGCCTGCGCGAGTGGCTGGCGATGGAGACGGAGCGGCTACGCCGCGCAGGCGACACCGCTCAGGCGGGTTACCTCGACCGTATGCGGGACCGTTCCGGGCTGCTCGCGGCGCGAGCCGGCAAGCCCATCTATCTCATCATCCAGCTCGATACGCTCCCGGATCTCGCGGAGGGCGAGGTGATGTGCCGGCTGTCGCACTGGCGGCAGATACATCCGCTCGAATGGCGTCCCGAACCCGGAGAGGACCTGGTGGTCCCACTAAGCACCGTGCGCGAGCACGTCGGCGCCTTGATCGACGAGGCGGAGCGCGGGTGGGCCTACGATCTCGACGACTCGCTGGTGCTGGAGTTCGTGTTGCCGCTCAACATGATCAATCTTGATGTGCACAAGTGGACGCGAGACGCGCCGGAAGCACTGGACCCGACACCGCTTGGCGCGGAGTACGAGATCCTCATCCGAAGCCACGAGAGGCTACGCGAGCTGGGGGTCCATCGCGCGTGGCGCCAGCGCTGGCAGGTGCTCGTCGAGGCGGTGGACTGCACCACCTACTGGGCGGACGCGGGGGACCCCGATCATCCGCGTCCGATGGGCGATCGGCTAATCAGCAGCCGTGAGATCGTCGCGTGCGTGCTGAGCGGCCCGCCCGACCGCGAGCCCGGTCGCAGCGAGCTCTGGAAGGCACTGCGTGCGGGGGTGCCAGTGGTGCTCTGGCGCCAGGTTGGGGAGCTCACCACGGATATGCGAGAGGCGATGCGGCAGGTCGTCGATCGCCCTGACCTCCGGGCCCTGCCCACTGACATCAAACGCCTTCGGGGGAATGTGCCGATTGCCGATGACGTTGAGGGGGGCTCCGCTCTCGAGGTGACTCTCCTTTGGGATGACCCGAACCATTTCTTGGACGATCCTCGCGCGCTGCGCGCTCCGGCCTCACGAGTGCGGCGGTCGGTTCACGATAGAAGGGATATCGCCAATGGTCGCTGATGAGCCGTCTGAGACCGCCTACCCCGGCGACGAGGCCGCGTCCAACGCCTGGTGGATCTACCACGGTGATGGACGGCCGCTTCCGGAAGGGCGATTTGCCGCGGCGCTGCCTCCTCCGCCCCCTTGGCGCTCTTTCGACGGTGGACCTCCGATTTCGCCTCCGCCGGCTGATGAGCGCGACCTTGACCGCAGGCTGGGGCCTGTCAGTACCCAGCTCCGTCGCGCGGACCCCGCGGAGATCGACGCGGTCAACGCGGCGCTCCTGCTGCGGCGCCCGCTTCTGGTTACCGGTGAACCGGGCGTCGGAAAGTCAACCCTCGCCTACAGAATCGCCCGCGAGTTAAGGCTCGGCCGGGTGCTGCGCTGGCCCATCGGCAGCCGGAGTACGTTGCGCGACGGACTCTACGAGTATGACGCGATCGGAAGAGCGCAGGACGCCGCAACGGGGCGCACGACGCTTGCGCACGGGTCCTCTGAGATGCGGGAGGCGGGCGCGGAAGATCAGGATTCTCTCGCGCCAACCGACACCGGATTGGGGCATTACCTTCGGCTCGGCCCGTTGGGAACCGCTCTGCTACCTTATGAGGTGCCGCGTGTACTGCTCATCGATGAACTTGACAAAAGTGACATAGACCTGCCCAATGATCTCCTCGATGTATTCGAGGAGGGCGAGTATGGAATCGCCGAACTGTTTCGCGTCAGCGCCCAGAAGCCTGTAGTGAGGGTGCATACGGCCGACCCGAACGGTATGGCCGACATCTCTCGAGGAAGGGTGCGCTGTCGGGCGTTCCCTGTCGTCATCATCACGAGTAACGGTGAGCGAGAATTTCCTCCTGCGTTCTTGCGCCGGTGCCTGCAGTTCTTCATGAGAGCGCCCGACGAGGACCTCCTCGCTGACATGGTGGCGGCGCATTTCGCCGAGCGGGTCGATGAACGTACCCGCCAGCTGATCCGAGATTTCCTCGAGCGCCGCGGCGACCGAGGCGGACTCGCCGCGGATCAATTGCTCAATGCCGTCTACCTCGCGACTTCCGGTGGGCGGGAACCTGAAACCGGATGGGAAAGGCTGATGGAGCTCGTCTGGCAACGTCTGGAAACGGCAGTTGAGTGAACGAGCCGATCGAATCTCCAATGGCGAGGCGCGCGGAACTTTCGAGCGCTCTGGCAGGCCCTCTCGCGTGGCATGAGGTCTCCGACGTCATTTGGCTGGCCGCACAGATGAACGCAGCTGCCCGCGGGGCCGTTCGCGATCGTGCCGTCGCCGTCCGGCCTGGGGGACCTGCCGATGGTGAGTTGACCAGCGGTATCCGAGCCGAGAGTCGGGACGGCGACGACGGAGATGGGGCACGCGACGCCTCCGTCGATGGGCTGCGGCCGACGCCGTCCGACGGGCTCATGGCGCCGTCGGTGCCCCCTGGGGAAAGCTCCTGGAGTTCTGGCGGATCGGACTCGCGCCCGCTGCGGGCGCTGGCACGCAGCGGACTAGAACGTAGCGGCCATACGGTTCCGGCAACCTTTTCGTTCTCCATGCGGAGCGACCCGTTCGCCGGGGTTCGGCCGTTGAACGACCGGCGCCGCCTCGAACAAGCACTTCGTCCCTTCAAGCGGGTGGTCGCGTCCCGCCGTGGCGAGGTGGAACTGGACGATGAGGCGACCGCGAACCGCGCGGCTCAGGACGGGCTCTGGCTGCTCCAGACGAGGCCCGTCTCCGAACGGTGGCTCGATCTCGACGTCGTCGTGGACGACGGGCCGCTGGCCGCACTCAATCGGCCGACGGCCGACCGGTTCATCGACTGTCTCGGCGCGGTCGGAGCCTTCAGGATCATCCGTACACATCTGCTCGATACCGACGTCGGCGGAACAGGTCCACTACTCGTGCGAGAGCCAGGGCCGGTCGGTGGCGCACGATCGGCCACAGGGCTCACCCTCCGGGGGCGGCGTGACAGCCGGCTCATCTTCGTGCTGACCGACGGAATCGGAGACGCTTGGCACTCGGGGGCCGCTCAGCGACTGCTGGCTCGGTGGGGCCAGCAGGCCCCGGTTGTTCTGATCAACCTCCTTTCCAGACGCCAGTGGCGGCGAACAGGCATCCTCACCCGGCCGGCAAGGCTATACACGGAGGGAGCCGCTGTAGCCAACCGTCTGTACCGTGTGCGCTACCCCGCGAATCCGCTCGGTAGCGCCTCCGAAGCCCTACTGTCACCCCCCAGCCGCTCCCACGTCCACGTGCCCGTTATCGAGATGGATCCGCGGCAACTTGCCGACTGGGCGGGATTCGTCGCGACGCACCGTGGCAGTTGGTACGGCGCGGTCACCGTCTGCGGAGCCGATCTGGACCTACCATCTGTAGCGATCCCGGCGGGCGTCGACGACTTGCCTTCGGACACCGCTGCTTCTGAGATCGTCCAGCGGTTCCGCGCGGCTGTCAGCCCGACCGTGTTCGCGCTGGCGGTTCACTTGGCCGCGGCTCCGCTCAACGCTCCCGTGATGCGCCTCGTCCAGCGCACCATGCTCCCCGAATCGCGTCCGTCGGACCTGGTGGAACTGGTTGGCAGCGGCCTGCTGCACCGGGTCGGGCCGGAGCCGGGCCAGGCGGCCGATGGTCGGGACGAAGTCGTCTTCGACTTCGCTCCAGGGGTCCGCGCCGAACTTCTCGCCGGGGGGCTCCGGTCCGAAACGACTCAGGTGCTCACCACAGTGGCACGCCATCTGGGTGATCGCATCGCCGGGCTACGCGATCTCGTCGAATTCGTCACCGCGCCGGAGCGGGATGTAATGCCGGAAGTACCTGACGAGATTCTGCCGTTCGCCATCCCGGTCCTTGACGTCTTCAAGGCGCTCGCGGGGCCCTACTTGAGCCCTGTCAAGGCACTGGAAATCCAATTGTCTGGGAAGTTGAACCATCATTCGCATTCAGCTCGAGAAGAGGGGTCAAGGGATAGGGGAGAGCGGGGCGCGGAGCAGACGCAGGATGTCGTCGCTTCGGCCCTGGGCACCGAGAGTGAGGAAAGAAGAAGTACCCGGGGTGGAGCTGGCGAGGTACTTCGGGACTCACCGAAGACGCTGGGCGGCCAGACGTCCGAGCCGCCGCCCATCTGGGGAAACGTGCCACCGCGGAACATGAATTTCACCGGGCGTGAAGGCTTGCTTGAGCAGCTGCATGAGCGCCTCTTGCCGAGAAGGGCAGACAGCCTCCCTCAGATACTGCAAGGAATGGGCGGAGTCGGCAAATCTCAGATAGCTGCCGAGTATGTTTACCGCCATATGGCTGATTTCGATGTTATCTGGTGGATCAGATCGGAACGCCCCGGTCAGATCCAGCAGGACCTTGCCGAGCTGGCCGCTGAGCTCCATCTGCCGGTCAGCCAGGAAGCCAACGTCGCGGTGCCAGCCGTCCGCGAGGCGCTGCGGCTTGGCCGCCCCTACCGCAACTGGCTGCTTGTTTTCGACAACGCCGAGAACGTACAAGACGTCCAGGCCTTTTTTCCGGCCGGCGGCTCGGGCAAGATTCTCGTCACTTCCCGTAACCGGGAATGGGCGGAGGTCGCCGACCTCCTGGAGGTCGACGTCTTCGCTCGAGAGGAGAGCAAGGCGCTACTCCGGCTCCGTGGGACCGGTCTCGCCGACGCCGAGGCGGACGAACTAGCCGAGGTGCTGGGCGACCTTCCGCTGGCGATCGCGCAGGCCGGGGTCTGGCTCGCCGAGACGGGCATGCCGGTCGACGAGTACCTGCAGCTCTTCCGGGAGAAGCACGAGAAGGCGACCGAGTTGCTGGCGGACGCAGCGCTGATGGCCAACGAGCTGCCGGTCGCCGCGGCCTGGAACGTCTCGCTGGACCGGCTTCGGACCAGCGACCCCGCGGCTCTACAACTGCTCCAGGTCTGCGCGTTCTTCGCGCCGGAGCCCATCTCGCTGCGGATGCTGTCCGGTGCCCGCAATGTCGATGGGCCGCCCGAGCTGCTCGAAGCTCTGGGAGACCCGGTCAAGCGAGGACGTGCGATCCGTGCGATAAACCGTTACGCACTGGCCAAAATCAGTCACAAAGACAACACAATCATGTTGCACCGCCTGGTGCAGCGGGTCCTTGTCGGGCAGATACCTCCTGGGGAGGCCGAGGAGCTGCGCCGGTGTGGCTACCAGCTCATGGCCAACTTCGACCCGCGTGACCCTGCGTTGCCGGCCAGTTGGCGTCGCTACGCGGATCTGCTGCCGCACATTCACTACTCGGGCATCGTCGGCTTCGACGATCCCTGGACGCGTCGGCTCGTCCTCAATGAGATCGACTTTCTCTTCCAGTGGGGTGACCACCACAGTTTCCTCGAATTGGCGCAGACCGTGGTCAAGTCCTGGACGGAGATGCTCGGCGAGGGGAACGAGCAGACTCAGGAGGCGATGCTCCACCTCGGCCGCGCCCTCCGCCTGCAAGGACGATTCGAGGAGGCGTACCGCCACCATGTCCGAGTCCGTGATCTGCGGGCCGAAGAGTATGGCGTGAACGACGAGCGCACCATCGAGGCGCAGCGCCATGTGACGGTAGACCTGCGTTACCTGGGGCAGTTCCGCCAGGCTCTCGAATACGACAAGCGCTCCTTTGAGACACTGCGCCGTATGTGCGGTGAGGACGACCCGATGACCCTGCTACAGGCGCATCTTTACGCCATCAGCCTTCGGCTCAACGGCGATTTCCAGGCGGCTTGCGATCTCGATCGGCAGACCCACCAACACTTGATCAACATTTTCGGTGAAAACTATACCCGGACGCTGTCATCCCTAGCAGCGATCGCCGTGGACGAAATGGAACTGGGCCACTTCGACGTGGCGAGAGAGCTCGCACGTCAGCACACGCAGCGTCTTGAGTCCGCGTTCGGCAGTAGGTTCGCCGGTCTCGCCGAGAGTTTGACGGCGCTCTCCGTCGCAGAGCGCAAAGCGGGTGACCGCGAACGCGCACTCCTCCTCTCCGCCGATGGACTTGAACGCTACATCGAGCAGTATGGGGAATACCATCCCGGCTCGGTCTCCGCCGCCCTTAACCACGCGGTTAACCTGCGCCAGGTCGGCCGGCTCGGCGAATCGATACGCCTCGCGCGCGCGACGGCATACAACTTCTTGCGGATGTTCGGCTCGGATCACCCCAACACGCCGAGCGCGAACATCAATCTTGCCGTGGCCCTCCGGGCTGATGGGCAGCTCGAAGAGGCTAAGAGGCTGAACGAGACCGCGCTGAATATCCTGACCGGGGTTCTCGGCCCTGACCATCCACGCAGCATTGTTTGTGCGATTAATTTGGCCAGTGATAATTATGCTATGGGCAATTTTTTGGAGGCCGCCGAGAGAGACAGGGGGGCGCTGGACGGAGCGCGGCGCGTCCTTGGCGAAATGCATCCCACGACGCTTGCATGCATGTTCAACCTGGGGCTCGATCTGCGCGGTCTCAGAGAGGTGCAGGAGGCTGACGCCCTTACGGAGCGGGCCGTTGGCGGCATGCGCAGGGCGTACGGCCGCTCGCACCCGGCTATCGCAGCCGCCCAAGAAGGGGTCCGTGCAGACTGCGAAATATATTTGATTCCGGTTTGAGTGCGGCGCCGATCTTCCTTCGGTCCTCCTGGATCTCATCCTGACTAGAGGAATGACACAACCTGGATAAGTTCTGAGAGGATTCGATTCTTTATTTGGCGGACTGTGAAGGTTTGCCTTTTGTGATCTTCTGGTTACACTCTCTGTCTGCAAGGAGAGAGAGTATTCATGTCCATGGTGATTGTCGTTCTCGAAAATTTTCGTCAATCTCGTGATTGTGGTAGATGTGTCAGCCGGTCTGGTTGTCGAGGGATCGGGCCTTCTGGCAGCGCCGTCCTGTCTCACTGAGAACCACTGCGATACTCCCTGGAGGGATGGAAGAGGTAATGGACGGTCTAGGGGACTGGGACAAGGCGTCATGGCGCAAGAGCAAGCGGTCTGGCTCGGATGGGACGGGGTGCGTCTCCCTTGCCGCTTCCGCCTCGTACGGTGCCATCCGAGACACCAAGAATCCGCGCCCGACGACCATCCTCGTCTCTAAGTCGGTCTTGCGCGGACTGCTGGACGAGGTCAAGAAGGGAACCTTCGACCTGCGTTAACGCGGTCTCAGGTTCAATCGAGTGCACTGATCGAAGGACACGCCCGTGAGGTTCGGCTGGGAGGTCCGCGCGTGGTGCAGGCTGGTGGCGTCGGCCTTAGCGCCTTCCTGTCTGCGGAGACGTCGGCATGACCGCGCGTGGATCCAGAGTTGTGCCGCGTTTGCAGCGCCTGCCAGCGGGCGTGGCGTGGTGACCGGTCCGGTGGACGACGGTCCGGCTGGCATTGCCGTATCGACGTCAGCCTGCTCGGTGCCCGTCAGGAGCGCATCGGCCCGACGCCTCGGCGCCACCGCGACCGGTTCGCTGGGGCGCTCGGCGCCGCCATCGCGGTCGCTGAGCGAATTGAACACGCGGGCACGGCGCGGACCGTCGCTTCGTCGTCGCAAGTCATCGACCTGACTCGGCCCGCCCGCGGTCGTGGCTGCGGGACGCGCTGACGCGAGTTGCGGGTGCGGACGTGCTGGTGGTCGCGAACCTCCATGGTGTTCATCGACCTGACTCCGCAGCGGCGAGCTCGCGTCAACGGTGGCTCTACCGGAGCCTACGATGGGCGATGTCCCGGGGCCCTCTGGTGGTCGAGCCGCACCTGTGGCCGCTCCCGGTTGATCTGAGCGCGCCAGTCCCGACGTCGGGACTGGCGTTTTGGATTCACGAGTCCCCGCGGCCGGTGTACTCGCCGCGTGACAGACCGTCGTTCTCGCGGACAGGGTGGGGATCTCGGGCCAACTGGCTGATGCGTTGCGATTTGTCGGTCCAGAGGTTTCCGGGCGGTGTGATCTGCGTAACCGCGAAGCCGATCAGCGAAGAGGGTTCCCCGCGGCATATTCCCAGGTAAAACGGTAGGTTTTATCGAGAAAGCGGCCTCGTTCAGACGTCTGTGCAGGTGGGGACGGCTTTTTGGGGGGTTCACAGGGGCGGGCGCCGAGTGCATGCTGTGGGCATGAACGCAGCGGAGGTCTTGGTGGCGAGGCGCCACGTCGACCTCCTTCGCGTGTGCAGCGCGTCCTGTTGAGCCGCTCTTTCGTGCTCCGACGCCACTGATCGGCGAACCCCCTCCATCACCGGCTGCCCCTTGGCGCCGGGCCCCCTGCCGCCTTCCTTCCGCTGCCCCCTCCCGGAGGTGCCTCGTGTCCACCCATCTGCTCGATCCACCGCGCTCGGCGATTCCCGAAACGGCGGCGCGCCCCGCGGTCGCCGCCCGTTCCGGGGCCGTGCTGCTGTCCCTGCTGCGCCGGGCCCGCAAGGTCAGCGGGCTCGTCGTCGTCCTCGCGCTGTGGGAGGCCGGCGCCCGCGCGGGCTGGCTCGGCAGCACGACCCCGCCGCTCAGCGACGTCGCCGTCCGCGGCTGGGAGATGGCGTCGTCGGGCGCGCTGTTCCAGAACCTCGGAGTGTCGCTGGGGCGGGTGCTGAAGGGCCTGGCCGTCGGGCTGCCGGCGGGGCTCGTCCTCGGGCTGCTCTCCGGGCTGTTCAGGATCAGCGAGGACGTCATCGACGCCCCGGTCCAGGCGGTCCGGATGCTTCCGCACCTCGCGCTGGTCCCGCTGTTCATCATCTGGTTCGGGATCGGCGAGACGTCCAAGGTCGGCCTGATCGCGGTCGGCGTCGTGTTCCCGCTCTACATCAACGTGTTCCACGGCATCCGGGGCGTGGACGAGCGGCTGGTCGAGTCGGCCCGCACCTGCGGGCTCGGCCGTCTCGGCCTCATCCGGAAGGTCATCCTCCCGGGGGCGCTCCCGCAGATCCTCGTCGGCCTGCGCCTGTCGCTCGGCGTCGCCTGGCTGACGCTCGTCGTCGTGGAGCAGTCCGCGACGGCCAGCGGCATCGGCTTCCTCATCAACCAGGCCACCCAGTTCCTGCAGATGGAGACCGTCTTCCTGGTGCTCGTGGTGTACGCGCTGCTCGGCGTGTCGACGGACCTGCTGGTGCGGCTCGTCGAGCGGCGCGCCCTGGCGTGGCGGCGGGGGCTGGTGGCGCGATGACGACGACGGTTGCGCAAGGGGTCCGCGTCCGCGGGCTCCGGCGGGTGTTCGGCGAGCGCGCCGTCCTGGACGGCGTGGACCTCGACATCGCGCCCGGCGAGTTCGTCGCGCTGCTCGGCGCGAGCGGCTCCGGGAAGAGCACGCTGCTGCGGGCGCTGGCCGGGCTGGACGGCGAGGGGGGCGGCGAGATCGACGTCCCCGGCAGGCGGGCCGTCGTCTACCAGGAGCACCGCCTGCTGCCCTGGAGCCGGGTGTGGGGCAACGTGGTCCTGGGCCTGCGAGGACGAAACCTGCGCGAGCGGGCCGAGGCGGCCTTGGCCGAGGTGGGGCTGACGGCGCGTGCCGACGCGTGGCCGCTCACCCTGTCCGGCGGCGAGTCCCAGCGCGTCGCGCTGGCACGGGCGCTGGTGCGGACGCCCGACCTTCTCCTGCTCGACGAACCGTTCGGGGCCCTGGACGCGCTCACCAGGCTCAACGCCCAGGCGCTCGTAGCCGACCTGTGGGCCGAGCACCGGCCGGCGGTCCTGCTGGTCACCCACGACGTCGAGGAGGCGCTCCTGCTCGCCGACCGCGCGCTGCTGCTCGCGGACGGCCGGATCGAACGGGAGTACACCGTGGACCTTCCCCGGCCGCGGTCGCTGGACGATCCGGGGTTCATCGCGCTGCGGCGCGACCTGCTCGACGGCCTCGGCGTGCGCACCGTCCTCCAGCCCCCGCCCACCGCCATTCAATCGACGAGCTCCGCTCGACGGACCGTCCTCCAGCCCCCACCCACCGCCATTCAATCGACGAGCTCCGCTCGACCGACCGTCTGACCGCCAAGGAGGCATCATGACCGACCTGACCGCCGACGTGCTCGTCGCGGGCGGCGGCCCCGCCGGCGCGTGGGCCGCGATCAAGGCCGCGGAGGCCGGCGCCGACGTCGTCCTCGCCGACAAGGGGTACCTCGGGACGAGCGGCGCGACGGCGTCGGCGGGCACCGGCGTCTGGTACGTCGAGCCGGAGCCGGAGGCCCGGGAGGCGGCCATGGCCGGCCGCGAGGCGCTCGGCGGGTACCTCGCCGACCGCGGGTGGATGGCCCGCGTCCTCGACCAGACGTACGCGAACATGAACGAGCTGGCCGAGATCTCCCGGTACCCGTTCCCGGTGGACGGGAACGGCCGCCAGATCCGGCGCGGGCTGCAGGGCCCCGAGTACATGCGGCGGATGCGCGTGCGGGTCCGCCGGTCGGGGGTGCGGGTCCTCGACCACAGCCCGGTCACCGAGCTGCTCGCGGACGGCGCCGGGGCCGTCGCCGGCGCCGCCGGGTACCGCCTGCGCGACGACCGGCCGTTCCGGGTCCGGGCGGGCGCGGTCGTGCTCGCCACCGGCGGGTGCGCCTTCCTCAGCAGGGCGCTGGGCTGCGACGTCAACACCGGGGACGGCGCCCTGTTCGCGGCGGAGGCGGGCGCGGAGCTGTCCGGCATGGAGTTCTCCAACGCCTACGCGATCGCCCCGGCCTTCACGTCCGTGACCAAGACGGCGTTCTACTCGTTCGCCACCTTCTACCACGCGGACGGGACGGTCCTGGAAGGCGCGGGCAGCCGGCGGGGACGATCGGTGATCGCCCGGACGCTGCTCAGCGAACCCGTCCTGTGCCGCATCGACCGGGCCACGCCCGAGGACCGGCGGGCGATGCGGCTGGCGCAGCCGAACTTCTTCCTCCCGTTCGACCGGCAGGGCATCGACCCGTTCACCGACCTGTTCCCCGTCACGCTGCTCGCCGAGGGGACCGTCCGCGGCACCGGCGGCATCCGGATCGCCGGCGCCGACTGCTCGACCTCGGTGCCCGGCCTGTACGCGGCGGGGGACGCCGCCACCCGCGAGCTGATCTGCGGCGGCTTCACCGGCGGCGGAAGCCACAACGCCGCGTGGGCGATGTCGTCCGGCACCTGGGCCGGGCAGGGCGCCGCCCGGTACGCCGCCGCGCTGGGCGGACGGGCCGGCGCGCGGACCGTGCACGCCCTCGGCGAGGCGGGCGTCCGCCCGGAGGGCCCGGCGGCGGGCGGCCACGCCGACTACGTCGCCGCCGTCCAGGCCGAGGTGCTGCCCTACGACAAGAACCTGCTGCGGCATGGCGGGCGCCTCGCCCCGGCCCTGGACACCCTGGACCGGACGTGGCGGCAGCTGCGCGGCACCCTGCGCGAGGAGGGCGCCGGGGTCGTGCGCGCGCGGTCGGCCGCCGCCATGACCGCGCACGCCCGCTGGATGTACCGCGCCGCGCTCACCCGCACCGAGACGCGGGGCATGCACAAGCGCCAGGACCTGCCCGACCAGGACCCGGCCCAGCACCGCCGGCTCCTCACCGGGGGCCTGGACGAGATCTGGACGCGTCCGGAGACCGGGGCGGTGGCGTCGTGATCGAGATCATCTCGCGGGAGCGGTGCATCGCCTGCGACAAGTGCGTGGACGTGTGCCCGACGAACGTCTTCGACCGCGGCGCGGACGGCGTCCCCGTCGTCGCCCGGCAGAGCGACTGCCAGACCTGCTTCATGTGCGAGGCGTACTGCCCGGTCGACGCCCTGTTCGTCGACCCGCGCTCGCACGCGCTGCCCGAGCCCCCGGACGAGGCGGCGCTCGCCGCGGACGGGACGCTCGGCGCCTACCGAGCGCAGATCGGCTGGGGCCGCGGGCGCACGCCCGGCGCCCGGCTCGCCATCGGCCCGTCGCTGGATTCCGCGGGCGCCCCCCTCACCTCCTGACCCCGACCCGAACGACCCCCATGAAAGGCGACACCGTGAGATTCCCCCGAGTTCTGGCCGCCGGCCTCCTCGTCCTCGCCGCGACGGCGTGCGGCTCCTCCGAGGCCGACAGCGGCTCCGGGACGCTCCGCATCGGAGTGATCGGGTCGGGGGTCGGCAACAAGCTGACCCGCGCCGTCGGCTTCCTCGACCAGCGCGGCGAGCTGCTGCCGGAGCTGAAGGCCGCCGGCATCACCAAGATCAAGGTCGCGACGTTCCCGAACGGCCCCGACCTGAACCAGGCCCTCGCCGGCGGCTCCCTCGACATCGGCCAGTACGGCGACACCCCTGCCCTCATCGGCCGGGGGCAGGGCCTGCCGACCCGGCTGCTGTCGCTCAACTCGATCCGCCTGGACGCCGCGATCGTCGCCCGGAAGGAGGGCGGACCGGCGTCCCTCAAGGACCTGGAGGGCAAGCGGATCGGCGTCCAGACGGGCTCCTACATCCACCGCTACCTGCTCGGCGCCCTGAAGCAGGCCGGGGTGAAGCCGAAGGAGATCATCCACATGTACACGCCCGCGATCGTCGCGGCGCTGGAGAAGAACTCGATCGACGCGGGAGGCCTGGTCTCCGCCGACCAGGTCGCGCAGGAGCAGAAGGGCTACAAGTCGATCGACATCGCGTCCCGGGACCATCCGGACCTGCTCGGGACGTCCGTCACCGTCGTGACGGAGAAGTACCTGGCGGGACACAAGGACATCGTCCAGGTGTGGCAGAAGGCCGAGACCAAGGCCGCGCGGGTCGCCAAGGCGGACTGGCCCGGCTACACCGCCTACGTGGCGCGGACCGGCGGCTACGCCGCCGACGTCTCGGTCAAGACGACGCTGAAGGACCAGCTGCCCGACGAGCCCTTCCCGGCGGAGGGGCTGAAGCTGCTCGAAGGGACCAAGACGTTCCTCGTCCAGCAGGCGCTGATCAAGAAGGACTACGCCCTCGAATCCTGGCTGGCGCCCGGGGCCAGGCCGTGACCCCGCAGGACACCGACGTCCTCGTCCTCGGCGGCGGGCCCGCCGGGGCGTGGGCGGCGCTCGCCGCGGCCGGCGCCGGGGCCAGGGTCGTCCTCGCGGACAAGGGCTACTGCGGCACCAGCGGGCCGACCGCGTCGGGCGGCAACAACCTCTGGCACGTCCCGCCGGACGGGGAGGCGCGGGCACGGGCGGTCGACGGGCGCTTCGAGCAGAGCGGCCGGCTCGCCGACCGCCGCACCATGGCGCGCGTCCTGGACGAGACCTACCGCCGGGTCGACGACCTCGCCTCCTTCGGATACCCGTTCCCCGTCGACGAGGACGGGGTCGAGCGGCGGGGCAGCCTCCAGGGGCCCGAGTACATGAAGCGGATGCGGCGCCGGGTGCACAGATCGGGCGTGACGATCCTCGATCACCACCCCGCCCTGCGCCTGCTCGTGGACGACTGGGGCGTCGCGGCCGGCGCGTCCGGCATCGCCCGCCAGAAGGGCGGCGAGACCTGGACCGTCCGCGCGGGCGCGGTCGTCCTCGCCACCGGAGGCTGCGCGTTCCTGTCCGGCGCGTTCGGCACCAACGTCGACACCGGGGACGGGCACCTGATGGCCGCCGAACTGGGCGCCGAGCTGTCGGGCATGGAGTTCTCCAGCGCCTACGCGTTCTCGCCGGCGCACGGTTCGCACACCAAGGGCCTGATGATGCAGTTCGCGACGTACTACACCGAACGCGGCGTCCCGATCGACGTGCCGGATCCGCTCGGTGCCAGGATCCGCGTCGCGGAGCGGCTCGCGGCGGGGGAGAAGGTGTACGCGCGGCTGGACAGGGCGCCCCCGCAGCTCCACGAGGCGATGCGCCAGGCCCAGCCGAACTACTTCCTGCCACTGGACAAGGCGGGGATCGACCCCTTCCGCGACCGGTACGAGCTGCGCATGGTGCTGGAGGGCACGGTTCGCGGGACGGGCGGCCTGCGGATCGTCGGCGACGACTGCGCGACGACCGTCCCCGGCCTGTACGCCGCCGGCGACGTCGCGACGCGGGAACTGGTGTCCGGCGCCGTCAGCGGGGGCGGCGCCTACAACGGGGCATGGGCGATCTCGTCGGGCACCTGGGCCGGCCGCGGAGCCGCCGAGTTCGCGGTGGGACGGGCGCGTCCCCACGCCGTCCCGGCCGGGCGCGCCGGCCTGCGCCCCGGACGGCTCGACGCGGCGACCGTCATCAGGGCCGTGCAGGACGAGATGCTGCCGCTCGACCGCAACCTCTTCCGGACGCGGGACGGGCTTCGCGCCTCGTTGGCCGTCCTCGACGCGCTGTGGGAGCGGATCACGTCCCAGGGCATCGCCGGAACCGGTCGCGAACGCCTCCGCGCGAGGTCGGCGGCGGCGATGACGGCGCACGCCCGGTGGAGCTACCGCGCCGCTCTGGCCCGTCCCGAGTCCCGGGGCATGCACCGGCTGGAGGGCCTCCCGCAACTGCCGCGGTACGAGCACCGGCGCCTCGTCGGCGGCCTGGACGAACCGTGGACGGCCCCCGAGCCCCAGGAGGCGCCGGCATGATCGAGGTGGTGAGCGCGGGGCGCTGCGTGCGGTGCGACGTGTGCGTCAAGGTGTGCCCGACGGACGTGTTCGACCGCGGTCCGGACGGCGTTCCGGTGATCGCCCGGCAGAGCGACTGCCAGACGTGCTTCATGTGCGAGGCGCACTGCCCGACGGACGCCCTCTACGTCGCGCCGTTCACGGGTCCGGCCCCGGAGGGCTCGCCCCACACCGACGAGGACGCGCTGGCCGACGCGTTCGGCGACTACCGGCGCATCGTCGGCTGGGGCCGCGGCCGCACCCCCGGCAGCCGCGCGGACCGCAACCACGTCTTCACCGAACGCCTCGGCCCCTGACCTCCGCATGAGGCCGACCGGCCCCAGGCCGGGCGATCGGCCGCGAACTCCCGGGCCGAGGGGTTCGCGGCTGTCGGCGTCCCTAGCGGGTGGCGACCGGATCGTCGTCCTTGGCGAGGGCGAGGAAGAAGTCGCGGACGTCCTCGGCGAACGGCTCCGGCACCTCCATCGCGGCGAAGTGGCCGCCGCGTTCGAACTCCGACCAGTGCCTGATGTCGTACAGCCGCTCGGCCAGCGGCCGCACCGACTGCGTGATGTCGCGCGGGAGGACCGCCACGCCGACCGGCGCCCGGCACGGCTCGGTCCGCCGCGGGGCGTCGTGGTGCAGCCGCGCCGAGGAGGCCGCGGTGGCGGTGAGCCAGTACAGCGAGACGTCGGTGAGCATCCGGTCGTCGTCGATCTGCGAGCGAGGGTCCGTCCACTCCGCGAAGCGCTCGGCGATCCAGGCCAGCTGGCCGACCGGCGAGTCGGTCAGCGCGTAGCCGATGGTCTGCGGGATGAGGGCCTGCAGCGCCTGGAAGGGCGGACGGTTCGCCATCAGCTGCCTGACCTTGGCCAGCCGGGCCTCGTCGGCCTCGGACAGTTCGATGCCGGCGTCCGGGGCCGGCCGGGTCGGCAGGTAGTTGACGTGGACGCCGACGACCCGCTCGGGGGCGACGGCGCCGAGCGCCAAGGAGACGCCCGATCCGAAGTCGCCGCCCTGCGCGCCGTAGCGCTCGTATCCGAGACGGCGCATCAGCTCGGCCCAGGCCCGCGCGATCCTGACGACGTCCCAGCCGCGCTCGTGGGTCGGGCCGGAGAAGCCGAACCCGGGAAGGGACGGGATCACCAGGTGGAAGTCGCGGGACAGCGGCTCGATCACGTCGAGGAACTCCAGGAACGAGCCGGGCCAGCCGTGGGTGAGGACCAGCGCGAGCGCGTCCGGCCTCGGCGACCGGACGTGCACGAAGTGGATGTTCTGTCCCTCGATCTCGGTGGTGAAGTGCGGAAGCTCGTTGAGCCGCGCCTCGTGCTCGCGCCAGTCGTAGCCGGTGCGCCAGTGCTCGGCCAGTTCCCTGAGCCGCGCCAGCGGGAAGCCGTAGTCCCACCCGGCGTCGGCGACCTCGTTGGGCCAGCGGGTGCGGGAGAGCCGGTCGGTCAGGTCGTCGAGGTCGGCCTGGGGGATGTCGATGCGGAACGGCTTGATCATGCTCTGACTCCAGAGATCGCCACTTCGTTGGCATTGCCAACGTTGGTGCTGCCAACTCTATCCGAAACTGTTGGTCGTGCCAACAATGAGGGATGGCGAGCGACATGGGCGGGGGGACAGCGCACGATCGACCGCGGCCCGAGGTGACGGAGATGGTCTCCTAGGCACGCCAGAAGGAGGCGGGGAGTGCCTCGACCTCGGTCGCGGCCTGCTCCAGCTGCTCGGCGAACGGCCGCAGCGCGGTCTGGCCGGCGTCGACCAGGCGGCGGATGACGCCTGCCTGGCGGCGGGCCCGGCCGGTGACGACGCCCGCGAAGGCCGCGCGGTCGCCCTCGTAGCCGTAGCCGTCCAGCAGGAGGTGCAGACGCCGGGATCTGTCCTCGAACGCCGTGAACCCCTGGAACTCGGCGACGTGCCGGGCCTGGAGCGGCACCCAGGTCAGGGCCAGGTGCGCCAGGTCGAACTCGCGCGAGGAGGGGCCTGCCGTGTCCCAGTCGACGAACCCGACGAGGCCGCCGGCCTCGGTCCACACCACGTTGTACGGCGAGGCGTCGTGATGGCCGATGACCAGTCCGGGCCGCCAGTTCTGCCCCGCGAACCAGGTCGCGTCCTCCGGGGGGACGAAGGACGCCGTCGCGTCGTGCAGCCGCCGCATCCACGCGGCCGCCTGCAGCAGGGCTCCGTCCGAATGGGGCCACGCCGGCCAGGGGTGGCGTTCACCGATGGTGTCGCCGTGCAGGAACGTCAGGACCTCGCGCCCCTGCCCGTCGTACCCCAGCACCCGGGGCGCGCCTTCGAACCCCACCGTCTCCAGGTGGCGCAGCACGGCGTGCACGGTGGACGTCCAGGGATTCGCGGGACGGTGCACGGTGTCACCGATGCGGACCCCGCCCACGTGCCTGCCGCCCGGCAGCGGCTGCTCTTCCATTCCGGCCATGTAACCTGCGGCCCCGCGCCCGCGCATCTGGTTTTCCAGGTGCGCCCTGCTCGGATCCCGATAATGGCGCGAACCTTTCCCCTGCGGGCGACCGTCAGACAGACGCGTGTTCCTCCAGTGTCCTTCCGTTGTCTTCTCTTCTCGGAGCTCCCCGTGACCAAAACGATCGCGATCCGACTGGCCGTGAGCGGCCTGCTCCTCATCGGCGCCGCCGCCTGCGACGGCGACGGCGGGAACGCGGCGGCCGGCTCCTCCTCCGCGCCCGCCCCGAGCACGCCCTCCGGGGGCACGACCGATGCGCCGCCGCCCTCCGCGGCGCCGCCCACGAGCGCCCGGCCGTCGCCGCCGCGGGCCACGCCGTCCGACCCCAAGATCACCAACAGCAGGCAGATCGTGATGATCGATCCGGACGGCAAGCGCTACACGTTCACGAGGATGGCGCAGATGGCCGCGGGCATGCGCGTCACCATGGGCGAGAACGCTCCGTCGGACTTCTGCGAGAAGTCCTACCGGCAGGGAGTTGAGGGAGGCGGGTCGTTTCCGGCGGGACGTGATGCCTTCCTGGCCGCCTGCCGAGAGGGATGGCGCAAGTCCGAACGCTGGATGCGGCAGCAGCAGTAGCGACCGGGCGGGACGCGGCGGTGATCGACGAGTTCAGAACCTGCGGGCCGAAGGTCCGGCAGGGGTCCGCGGACCGGCCGCCGCCCCGTCCTGAGCTTCGGTGATTCTGTCGAGCACTGTGGTGTAGATGTGCCGCTTGTCCGGGCGCGCCTTGCCGGCGGCGTGCCTGAGGGCGGGGACCGCCGGCGCCCCGAGAAGGACGAGCCCGTCGGAGACGGCCCTCCGGACGGCCGGGTGGGAGTGCGTGAGCAGGCCGACCAGCGCCGGGACGGCCGGCTTCCACGCCGCGTGGCACAAGGTCTTGACCGCCGAGCGCACGATGTCGGGTTGCCGGTCGTCCAGCAGCAGCACGGTGTGTTCGAGGTAGTCCTCGCGGTCCATCGCCTTCCGGGAGATCCGGTGGGCGTGGAGGCGCACCCTGGCCTCGGGATGGCCGAGCGACTCGGCCAGCAGCTCCCTGAACTCCGGATCGGGGTCCGCGGTCCGGTCCGCGCCGTGCCGGCGCGTGCGTGCGGGGTCGTCGTCGTGACTCTCGGCGAGCAGGGTCAGCGCCCGGCGGATCTGCTCGGGGCCGCCCGTACGGGCCAGCCGGAACAGGTCCGCGCGGGCCGGCCGTCGCGCGGCCTCCGGGACGGCCGGCCGGCTCCGGAGCGCCGAGAGAGCGGCGGAGTCCCGCTCGGCCGCGCCGGGACGGCGCAGCGGCCCGTCCACCAGCACGAGCTTGTCCGCGAGGTCGTGGCGTCCCTCCTCGCGTAGGCGCCGGTGCGCCCGCGCCAGCGTGGGGGTGCGCAGCAGCGCGACGCCGGAGACGAGATCGACCAGGCCCCAGTCTCCGTTGTCGAGCCGGCCGGACAGGGCCTCGGCCAGGACGTCGGGGTCCGCCTTGCGCAACGCTCGGCCGGCGGACGTGTGGAGGGAGCGTCCGCCGTGCTCCCACCATGCGGCCAGCAGCGGGATGAACCGGTCCACGTCCGGCGGATCCAGATGAGAGGCGACGCGGGCGATCCGTTCGCGAACCGCGTCGCCGCCGGAGTCGCGGTCTGCGGCCCGGCGCAGTTCGGTCTCGCTCACGAGCGCCAGGGCCTGCGCGAGGTCGCCGGAGACGGCGAGGTCGACCCGGCCGTCGAGGAAGGCGTGCAGGACCGCGAGCCGGAACTCGGGTTCGGGCCAGCCCAGCATGGCGCGGGCGGCGGCTTCGCGCCGGTCCCGCGCGGGATCTTCCAGCAGCCTCAGGAGGCGCTCACGCTGAACCGCCGAACGGGGCTGGTCCCGGTCACCGGCACGAGACGCGCGGTCCGGCGCGGACCGGCGGGCGTCCTCCGCGATGGTCCACGGCGGTGCGCCGAGGGGCTGCAACTCGATCATCCAGTCCAGCAGAGGCCCGCGCACCCCCGTGTCGGCTTCGACGAACACCTCGATCAGTGCGTGGAGCCGGTCCCTCGGACCGATCGGGCTGTCGCCGAGGTCGGCGGGCCGGTCCGCGACGCGGAATCGCCGGAGGCCGTCAGGGGTTCGGGCGGCCGCGAATAGGGCGTCCCGCCACCGGGTTATGGCGGGAGGCTCGGACGTCTCGGCGCGACCGCTCGCGGCGGCGTCGGCCCGTCCTGCCGCCCCGAACGCCTCGCGCAACACCTCCGCCTCCGCCAGCCACGGGTTCGCGCCCGCGCGGGCGGCGGCCAGCGCCCGCCCGAGATCGGTGCGGGTCAGCACGGCGCCGCACCGGCGCAGCAGCACGAGGAGGGACCGGCCTCCCACGGCCCCCTGGGGCAGCGCGCGGATCCGAGCGGCGATGTCGAACCCGCTGGTGGAGGGCAGCCGCCCGACCGCGTCCTCCAGCAGCGCGAGAAGGCGGTCGCGATGAGCGTCGCCGATGTCGGCCAGCCCCGCCACGAGTGTCCGCGCGGACCGGGCGAAGGCCTCCGACTCACCGGCCGTCCACGGCGGGGGGCAGAGGCGCGACACGAGCCGCAGGACCCGGCCGCGCTGTTCCGGCTCCTCGGCGGCCAGTTCCAGCCAGCGTTCCAGCATCGGCCGGAGCAGGCTCAGCCGTTCGGCGGTCGGCTCGGCGGAATCCCGATCGACCCTTCCGGCGAGGCGGCGTGCGATCTCGGTGTTCCAGCCGCGGTCCACCAGGGCGTCGATCTCAGCGTCCGGCAGGGCGGTCTGCGGTTCTTGCCGACGGCTCGGTGGCGTGATGCCGTGGGCCGCCATCCGGTCCGCCAGCTCCGCGGCCGTACCCGATCCAAGGGTGAGCCGGCGTCCGGCGACGAGTGAGAGCAGGGCCGCCCCGGTCGGCGACCCCTGGTCGGCCAGGGCTCCGACGGCACGGGCGGACAGCGCCCCGCCGAGCCCCGCCGCCAGGAGGGCACGGGTGCGGTCGTCGGCGGCGCGGTCGGCGGCGGCGACGACGGTCGCGGCGTAGGCGTCGCCGAGGATCGTCCGCAATGCCGCGACGAGCGCGCTTTGCAGGCCGGGGTTGTCGTGCCTTCCGAGCCAGAACAGCAGCTTCGGCACTGCCGCGGGGGCCCCGGCGTGGACCAGCGCGTTCGCGGCGGTCTTCTTGACGTTCATGTTGGGGTGGTCGAGGCAGGCGGCGATCGCCGCCGCGGCCCAGCACGCGCGCGCGTGCCCGAGCGCGAGCAGCGCCTGCCGCGCGGTCTGTACGTCGGAGGCGGCGGTGAGCGGGATCAGGCTCGCCGACAGCGCCTGCGCGTCCTCGCCGTCGGCGTCGCGGGCGAGGAGCGCGATCACGTGCTTGCGGACATGGCGGTCACGGTGGCGCAGCAGTGGATGCACCCGTGCCCTGATCCCGCGATGGGAGATCTGCAGGAGCAGGCTGAGCAGCACCATCTGTTCAGCCGCCGTCAGGTCAGGGCGGTCCAGCAGATCGAGCGCGATGCCGGCGACGAGCGCCTCGCCCGCCTCACGCGCGTCCGCGGCGTCCAGAAGACAGCGCGGCCTGATCTTTCCTCTCTCGTGGAGGCGGCCGCCGAGGTCGCGGACGGCCGCGATGACTTCCTGCGGCACCGTCGGTTCGGTGGCATCTGCGGACGCGCCCGGCGCCCAGGACGCCGCGAGATCGGCGACCACCCGCAGCAGGAGGTCGGCGATGGCCGGCACGGTCTCGGAGCCGGCGTTGCGCGCCAGCCTGCACAGGGCCTCGACCGGCTTCTCCGGGTCCAGGCCCGCGCGGAGCAGCGCCATTTCCCGTTCGTCCGGGCCGCCGAGATCCGCGGCGATCCGGCCCGGCAGATCCCGCGGGGCGAGCCGGACCAGGATCGACCTTCGCTGGTCGGGGTCCTCGGTGAGATGCCACAGCACTTCCAGGGCCCGGTGGCGCACGGGCCGCAGGTGAGGCACCACCGCGACGCTGCCTTCGGGCCCGTCCAGGCCCAGACCGTCTCGCAGGGCGGTGACCGTCCGGGCTCCGCCCACGGCTTCGAGGGCCTCCACCGCTGCGGCGGGCGACCTGGGCAGCGCGGCGATGACGGCCTCTTCGGCGGCCGTGTGGCGCAGCGCGCGGATCGCCCGCAGGAACGGCCGGGCATCCGGCGCGGAGCGCAGCAGGTCAGTGACCTTCTCGCCCACCGGCAGGTCCCCGGTGCCCTGAGCGGCCAGAGCGACCAGGAGCTCCAGCCGGCGCGGCCAGTGCGGATCGTCCGCATCCGCGCCCATCAGCTCCTTGAGCGTCTCCTGCCGGGACGTGAACAGGACGGTGGCGACGTCGTCCGCGGGCACCGAGTGGTCGGCGACGGCCAGGCGCACGATCGCCGGGACGGCGTCGCCCGCCGGGAAGTGCCCGCGCCGGTGCAGCCCGCGCAGGCATCGCGTGACCGGCGCGGCGAGCAGGAGCGGGTCGGTGGCGGCGACGCTCACGAGATCGCCGATGTCGTCGCGGCTCGCGAGGTCTCCGAGCAGCTCCAGAGCCCGCTGACGGAGCCCTGGAGGCCGCCCTCGGTCGGCGGCCACGTCACGGAGCAGGTCCTGATGCCCATGGCGGGCCGCGGCTTCGATCGCCGCGGCGGCCACCGCGGGGACGGCGTCGCCCGGCCCGCCTTCGAGGAACCGGTAGAGGTGCTCCTGCGGCAGCGGATCCAACGCGGCCCAGGGCTCGGACAGCTCACGCAGCGCCGCCGCGGCGACGCCGGCCGCGGCGGCGCTCGCGGCGGGCTCCCCGGCGATCGTCCCGGTGAGCCCCACCACGAGGGTCCGGGCTCGCTCGGGCGCCAGCAGCCCCGCGCGCAGGGCCTCGCGGGTGACCCGCAGAGCCTCCGACCGCAGCACGGGGTCGAGCCGCCCCATCAGCTCCCGGGCGAGGCGCTCGGGTTCGTCGACGTCGGACACGCCGATCGTGCGGACGGCCTGGTAGAGCAGCTCGCCCGGGGGCTCGTCCCGCACGGTCTCCGGCCGGTCGGCGATCTCGGCGCTCAGCCACGCGATCTGGATCCGGACCGGCAGATCCGCCTTCCGCCACTGCGGCCAGGGCCGGTCCCGGAGGTGGGAGCGCAAGCGCAGACGAAGGCGCGCCAGGGCCAGGGACGCCTCCGGCGAACCGTCGAGGGTTCCCGGCAACGAGGCGGCGAACTCGGCCAGCTCGGAACGGTCCTCATCCCGTCCCGCCTCAAGGCGTTCGGCGAGGCACACGAGGCCGAGCGCCCGCAGGCGTGCGTCCTCGTGCCGGACGAGGAGCCGCAAGGTGGCGGGCGGGCACCGCGACGGATCGAGCGCGGCCGCGAGCCCGTCCGCGTCGGCGCAGCGTATGGCGGTGAGGACCGGGTCGTCGACCGACGTCATGCGCTCTCAACTCCAGCAGATCACGGATGCGCGCCAAGCGTAGCGAGCGCTCCGCGCCGCCCCCCGGCGGGTTCCGGGTGCCGGGGCGCGGCCCGTCCCGGACCCCGGCAAAGCCAGCAACGGGCGATCCGTCGACAAAGACCTCGTGTAAGAGCTGTGATCAACGATGACCGCCGCGCAGAATGGCCCCGGCTCCGGCACGGGAAGACGCAGGGGCCGCGCCGCGGGCGCTGCCACCGGACGACCGCCGTCACCGGGCTCGTCCTCGAGAAGACGATGATGTTCGACGAACCTGGGGCAGGTGAGATGTCCGGCACGGGACTCAGGGCGCTCAGGGCCGCCGATCCGGAACGGGTCGGGCCGTACCGGCTGCTGGCGCGGCTGGGAGCGGGCGGGATGGGGCAGGTCTACCTGGGCCGGTCCCAGGGCCGGCGGCTGGTGGCGGTGAAGGTCGTCCACCCTCACTTCTCCGACGACGCGGTGTTCCGGCGCCGGTTCACCAAGGAGATCGCGGCGGCGCGCCGCATCAAGGGCTTCTACACGGCGCAGGTGATCGACGCCGATGCCGACGCCGACCCGCCGTGGCTGGTCACGGAGTACATAGCGGGGCCGTCGCTGCAGGACGCCGTCGAGGAGAACGGCGCGCTGCCCGAGATCTCGGTGGCGGCGCTCGGCGCGGGGCTCGCCGAAGGGCTCCGGGCGGTGCACGAGCAGAACGTGATCCACCGGGACCTCAAGCCGGGGAACGTCCTGCTGGCCCAGGACGGGCCGCGGATCATCGACTTCGGCATCGCGCGCGCGATGGACGCGCCCACCCAGAGCCTGACCCTGGTGGGCACGCCCGGCTACATGTCGCCCGAACAGTTCCTGGGCGGCGACCTCGAACCGGCCAGCGACGTGTTCTGCCTGGCCGCGGTGCTGGCCTTCGCCGCGACCGGCCGCCATCCCTTCGGCGAAGGGCCGCCCGAGGCCCTCGGCTACCGGGTCCGCCACCAGAACCCGGACCTGGCGGACGTCCCGGCATCGCTGAGACCGCTGATCGCGGCCGGTCTGGAGAAGGATCCGCGCGGCCGCCCGGCGACCGGAGAGTTCCTGGACCGCTGCTCCGCGCTCGTCGCGGACGAGGGCATGCCCCTGCCGGAGACGTTCACCAGCATGATCGCTTCGCGGGTGGCCGAGACCGAGGTCTTCACGAGGAAGGGCGGCACGGGCGAACGCGGAGCGCGCCCGTCGCCGGCCGAGCGCGATCAGCCGCCCGCGGACCCGCGCCCGCCGTCGCCGAGCCCGTCGCCGCGCCCGGCGCCGGTGCGGGCGGAGCGTCGGCGGGAGCGTCCACCGGCCAGGCAGGCCGCGATGGTCCTGGCCGCGGTCGCGGGGGTCGTGCTCGTCGCCGTGCTCATCGTCGTCGCCGGCAAGGGAGACTCGAAGGGCTCGAACAACGCCGACGCCGCGTCGACCTCGCCGACGAGCCGCTCGACCGGCCCCACGGGCGAGGGGGGCAGCGTCCGGCCGAGTCCGACCCCCGACAAGACATGGAAGGCGTTCGACGACATCTCGGTCAACGACTGCTTGGACGCGTCCGGGGACCCCTGGAACCCCGGCGGGTGGCTCGGGGGCATGCCCCGCGCCGTCTCCTGCCGGGAGAGCGACGCCTACCTGAGGGTCACCGGCGTGGAGAAGACGAGCGGCGCGTGCGACGCCAAACCGCTCAACGGAGAGTCCTACTGGGAGTCCCCGGCTCACGACGGCGAGAGAACCTATCTCTGTCTAGAACGGCGGTTCAGGAACGGTGAATGCTTCCTGGGCAAGAAGGGCAGCAAACCGGGCCTGGCGGCCATCAGCGGCTACGGTCTGATGACGTCGTGGAGATGCGGCAAGAGCGGCCTTCCAAAGGAATACGGCCGCGTCCTCCGGTTCACCGGTTATCACAAGAGCCGGTGCCCCCGCGGCTCTCTGACATGGGATTTCCGGCGAGGCGTCCTCTGCGCCAAGGTCGTCTGACGCGAAGATCGCGGTTCCGGCGGGGGAGCGGAGCGGCCGGTTGTCGGTGCCGTCGCGTTTAATCGAGGCGTGGACGTTGGAGAGCGCATCGCCGAGCTGACCGCCCAGGTCAAGCGACTGAACGATCTGTACTACGGCGCCGGCGACAGCCCGCTGCCGGACGCCGACTACGACGCGTTGAAGGACGAGCTGGCCGCGCTCGTCGCCGAGCATCCGGAGCTGGAGCCCGCCGACAGCCCGCTCGGCAAGGTCAACGCGCCCGCGGAGCTGACCGGTCCGACCGTGCGCCACGCGCGCCCGATGCTGTCGCTGGCCAAGGCGACGAGCGAGGAGCAGATCCGCACGTTCTGCGAGCGGTTCGGCGGCCAGGTCTTCCGCGTGTCGGAGAAGCTCGACGGGCTCTCGCTCAGCGTCGTCTACACCGACGGGACGCTCGACTACGTCGCCACGCGCGGCACCGGCGCGGTCGGCGAACTGGTGACCGAGAAGGTGCGCCACGTGATCCCGGGCCTGCCGGCCGAGATCGATGAGCCCGGGCGCGTGGAGGTCCGCGGCGAGGCGGTGATGCTCCGGTCGGTCTGGACGGCCTACAACGAGGCGCACCCGGAGCGGATCCTGACCAACCCGCGCTCGGGAGCCGCCGGAACGCTGGTGCTCAAGGATCCCGAAGCGGCCGTGAAGGCCAAGCGCGTGCTGAGGTTCTTCGCGTTCGGCGCCGACCGCGACGGCGTCGCGATCGATGTCCCGGCGGGCTTCGAGTCGGTCGCCCAGTACGTGGGCGCCGGCGCCGAGGAGGTCATCGCCGCGATCGAGGAGATCGGCGGCCGCCGCGACGGTCTGGACTACGACATCGACGGCGCGGTCGTGCGGCTGCACGAGCCGGCGGCGTTCGACGCGGCGGGGTTCAACAGCGCCGAGCCGCGCGGAGCGATCGCGTTCAAGTACCCGCCGGAGGAGAAGCTGACGACGCTGCTGGCGGTCCAGTGGCCGGTCGGCAAGATCGGCCGCGTCCCGCCGCGCGCGAAGGTCGCGCCGGTGTTCGTCGGCGGCGTGACGGTGGAGAACATCACCCTGCACAACCCCCGGCTGATCCGCGAGCGCGACCTGCGGATCGGCGACACGGTGGCGGTCGTGCGGCGCGGCGACGTGATCCCGTTCGCGGGCCGCTCGCTGCCGGAGCGGCGCGACGGGAGCGAGATCGAGATCGTTCCGCCGACGCACTGCCCGTCGTGCGACTCCGAACTGGAGGTCCGCGGCACCGGTGAGGAGCGCTGGTGCGTGAACCTGCAGTGCCCGGCGCAGGCGACGCGCCGGCTGATGCACTGGGCCTCGCGTCAGGCGGCCGACATGGAGGGCGTCGGCGACGTCTGGATCGAGAAGCTCGCCGAGGACGGCGTGCTCAAACACCGCAGCGACTTCTACGACCTGACGACCGAGCAGTTGCTGGGCTATGAGCGGATGGGCGAGGTCAGCGCCCAGAACATGGTCGACTCGATCGCGTCGTCCAAGGACGTGGGGCTGCGGCGCGCGCTGATCGGGCTGGCGATCCCGATGGCCTCCGAGGGCACGGCCAAGCGCCTGTGCCTGGCCGGCTACGAGCGCATCGAGGACGTCGCGGCGGCGACCGCCGAGGACCTGGTTGCCATCCGCGACATCGGACCGAAGGCCGCCGAGAGCATCGTGGCCTTCTTCGCCCGTCCGGAGGTCCAGGAGGAGATCGCCGCGCTGCGCGAGCGCGGCGTGAACCTCGACGTCCTGCCCGAGGACCGGCCCCTCGACGCGGCCGCCGCGGGCGACTCGCCTCTCAAGGGCAAGTCGGTCGTCATCACCGGCGCGTTCACCGACCCCCGCTCCGGCGCGAAGATCAGCCGCCCGGACGTCACCCGCCTGGTCGAGCAGGCCGCCGCGACGACCGCGTCGTCGGTCTCCGCCAGCACCGACTACCTGCTCGCTGGAGCCAACGTCGGAGCCGCCAAGACCGGCAAAGCCGAGAAGCTCGGCGTCACCGTCGTCCACCAGGACGAACTGTGGCGCTGGCTGGCCGAAGCCGGCGTCATCTGACCGCGTCCGGCTCCCCGGGAACCACCCGGTCGGGTCGGACGCCTTCCCTCGTCCCACGGCGCACAGCGGTGACGCCTGCCGTCACTGCCTTCGGGCAGGGCGAGCCGGGCTTCTCACCGCCGTTCGGGCGCGCTGGTCATGGAGAACGCGTCTCCGCCGACGAGGTCGCATCGGCGGCCGCCTGCTCGTGCAGGCTGATGACCTGGTTGGGGCACATCAGGGCGGCCCGGCGGACGGTCTCGTGCAGGTCCCCGGGAGGGGACTCGGCGAGGAGCACGACGGTTCCGTCCTCGTCGGACTGGTCGAAGACCTCCGGCGCGTACAGGGCGCACTGCCCCGCGCCGAGGCAGCGTTCGTGATCGGCGACGATCCGCATGGCGGTCACCGCTCCCAGCTCACCGGGAGACGGTGGACGCCGTAGACGAACATGTCGTGCCGCATGGGCACCTCGTCGGGCGGCACCGCGAGGCGCAGGCCGGGCAGCCCGTCGAACAGGGCGGTGAGGGCCATGCGCATCTCCACGCGGGCCAGTTGCTGCCCGAGGCACTGGTGGATGCCGTGGCCGAACGCCACATGCTGGGACGGCGGCCGCGTGAGGTCCAGCTCGTCGGGATCCTCGAAGTGCTCGGGGTCGCGGTTGGCGGCGGGCAGCGACAGGACGACGGTCTGCCCGGCGCGCACCGGGTGCCCGTGGATCTCGACGTCCTCCTTGGCGACCCGGACGACGCCGAACTGGACGATGCTCAGGTAGCGCAGCAGCTCCTCGACCGCGGGGCCGGCCGCCTGCGGGCCGGCGCGGAACGCGGCCAGCTGGCCGGGACGGGTGAGCAGGGTGAGGGTGCCGAGCGCCAGCATGTTGGCGGTGGTCTCGTGCCCGGCGACCAGCAGCAGCCGGCCGATGCCGCTGAGCTCGGCGTCGCTCAGCCCGGCCCCGGAGGTGATCAGCGAGCCCAGCAGCGCGTCGTCCGGGCTGCGCCGTTTGGCGGCCACCAGGTCCCGCATGTACTCCAGCAGCGCGTCCCTGGCCTCCGCCACCCGCCCGGCGTCCGCGGTGACGCTGAGCAGGGCGGCCGACCAGGCGTGGAAGCGGGCGCGGTCGGAGTAGGGCACGCCGAGCAGCTCGCAGATCACCAGGGACGGGATCGGCAGGGTGTACGCCGGAACCAGGTCGGCGGGCGGGCCGGCGGCGCGCAGGGCGTCGAGGTGGTCGGCGACGATCCGCTCGACGCGCGGCGCGAGGGCCTGCATCCGGCGGGTGGTGAAGAACGGCGTGAGCAGCCGCCGGTAACGGGTGTGCTCCGGCCGGTCCATGAACAGCAGCGAACCGGTCCGGTCCTCGGGCCGGAAGGCGGGCCGCCTGATCGGTGAGGATGCTTCCGCCCGGTCGGCGCTGAACCGCTCGTCGGCCAGGACCTCGCGGACGTCCCGGTGCCGGGTCAGCAGCAGGCCGGTCGCGCCGTCGGGGAAGGACAGAGGGGAGACGGGCGACTCGCTGCGGAGCAGGCCGAGCGCCGGTGGCGGGTCGAGCGGGTCGTCGCGCCGCGTGGGAAGCGGGGCGGGGACGGAGGCGGGGGGCTGCGGAGCGCGCATGGGACGAGATCCCTTCCTCGGAGACTCGCGCTGTGCCGCTCCCGGCGGGACGGCTTGCGGCGGGCTCGCCGGAGGAGACGGCATCCGCTTCGAAAGTAGAACGGATCCGTTCTATACGCGAGGTTGCGGCAGGTTGGGGACGTCCAGCAGGGGGGACAGGATGCCGTCCACAAACCGGTCGACCAGCTCGCGGCCTGGAGGTTCGTCCTGCATCAGCACATGCCCCAGGATGACCGCGAAGGGCAGATCGGCCAGCAGCCCGGCGTCCACCCGTCCGGGGATCTCGCCGCGTTCCCGGGCCCGGTCGAGCGCCGCCTCGATGGAGCGCCTCACGGGATCGGCCAGCCGCTCGCGGCGCAGCCGGGCGAGCTCGGCGTCCCGGCGGCTGCCCTCCAGCAGCGCGATGACCAGCCCGCGGTCCAGGCTGGACCAGCTGGCGACGTACGCCATCAGCAGCTGGCGTATGTCCTCGGTGAACGAGCCCGCGTCCCGCCCGGACACCACGGGCCGGTAGCGCTCCATCGCGGCCATCACCAGATGGGCCTTGGTGGGCCAGCGCTGGTACAGCGTCGCCTTACCCACCCGCGCGCGCCTGGCCACCGAGTCCATGGTCAGCCGCTCGTACCCGACCTCCGAGAGCAGGGCGAGGACGGCGTCGAACACTTCCGCGCGCCGCTCGGGCCTGCTCAGCGGCACCTTCCTGAGCCCGCTCCGCGCCGTCGCGTCGTCCCGCATACCGCCCGCCCTCCGTGCCGGACCCAGGGTGCTCAACACCGTAAGCCAGCCGAAAGCGTCACGGCAGCCTTCAAGACGGAAAAGAACGGGCACCGAGCACTCTGCTTCACAACAGACGCGTGACCGGCGTGCACGACAAGCCGCTCCAGCAGGCCATTGCCGCTCCGGCCCTCTGGTACATCACCCTCACCCCTGTTCCGGAGATCCCGATCAAGACGCCGCCTCCCCGGCTGGCGGGAGCCGCGGTCGACCGCCGGCCCCGGGCCGCCTCGTGCGGTCCGGGGCCGCGCCGCCGGGTGGGACTGCGTTCAGCCGCCCGTGTCCGGCTCCTCGGAGGGCTCAGTACTCCACCAGGCGGCGGTGTCGGGTGGCAGGACCGCGTTCGGGCCCTCCATACGGATCGGCTCGCTGCTCAGCAGGAGCGAACCGCGGACTGGGATCTGGACGCTCCGGTCGCCGGTGTTCACCGCGCACAGCATTCGAGGGCCGTCGGATTGACCGCTGCGCTCGAAGACCAGGCAGTCCGGCGGCCCGTCCAGCCAGCGCAGCTCACCGTCGCCCAGCGCGGAATGGTCGCGCCGGATCCGGAGAGCCTTGCGGTAGAGGGTCAGCGTGGAAGCCTCGTCGTCCCACTGCGCCTCCACGGTGAGCGACTTCCATTCGGGCGGCGACGGCAGCCAGCCGCCACCCGATCCGAACCCGAACGGGGGCTCGTTGCCGGACCACGGAAGCGGAACGCGGCAACCGTCCCGGCCGCCCTTGAGACTCTCCAACTGCGGATCGGTCAGCAGCTCGGCGGGGATGTCGAGCACCTCGGGCAGGCCGAGCTCCTCGCCCTGGTACACGTACGCCGAGCCGGGCAACGCCAGAGTGAGCAGCGCCGCCGCTCGCGCCCGCCGCCGTCCGAGCTCGTCGCCGCCATAGCGGGTGACATGCCGCTGGACGTCGTGGTTGGACAGCACCCAGGTGGTGGGCGCGCCCACTGAGCCGGTCGAGGCCAGCGACTTCTCGATCACCGAGCGCAGTTCGGCGGCGTCCCAGTCGGTCCTCATGTAGTCGAAGTTGAACACCTGGTGCAGCTCGTCCGGGCGGACGTAGTTGGCCAGCCGATCGAGCGACGGCGCCCACGCCTCCGCGACGCCGATCCGCTCCCCGGGACAGGAGTCGAGCAGCCGCCGCCAGCCTCGATGGATGTCGTGCACTCCGTCCTGGTCGAAGTACGGCACCTTGCCGCGTCCCAGCAGCCGCGACTGCGGCGCGTCGCCGACGTCGGGCAGCCCGGCCGCCTTGACCATGCCGTGCGCCACGTCGATGCGGAATCCGTCGGCGCCCAGGTCCAGCCAGAATCGCAGGACATCGTCGAACTCGGCGCGCACGTCCGGGTGCTCCCAGTTCAGGTCGGGCTGCTGCGGAGCGAACAGGTGCAGGTACCACTGCCCGTCGGGCAGCCGGGTCCAGGCGGGACCGCCGAAGACCGACTCCCAGTCGTTGGGCGGCAGTTCGCCGGAGGCTCCTCGCCCCGGCCGGAAGACGTAGCGCTCGCGCGCCGGACCGGAGATCCCGGCGGCCAGCGCCTCCTGGAACCAGACATGCTGGTCGGAGGTGTGGTTGGGCACGATGTCGACGATGACCCGCAGGCCCAGCCGGTGCGCCTCCTCGATCAGTTCGACGGCGTCCGCGAGCGTGCCGAACGTCGGATCCACCGAGCGGTAGTCCGTGACGTCGTAGCCGCCGTCGACCATCGGCGATTCGTAGAACGGCGTGATCCACAGAGCGTCGACGCCGAGCGCGGCGAGGTAGGGGAGCCGGCTGCGGATTCCGGCCAGGTCGCCGACCCCGTCCCCGTCGGCATCGGCGAAGCTGCGCACATAGACCTGGTATATGACCGCGTCACGCCACCAGCGCGTACCGGCCGCCGGGGAGCTGGAGAACTCCGCGGGGCGCGCCGGTGAAGGAGGTCTCGACGATAGATCCATACGAGGGACAGTCGGGAGATCGATTTGGTCCGCACCTGAGACCGCCCGGCAGAGGCCCGGCGCCGCCAGAACCCGGCTTCACGGGCCGTTCGCAGTGGCCCGGGAGCGCCCCGCTCGCGGCTGTCTCGGGCGTGGTCGTCGGCGGGGTGGGGATGCGGTGCCGATGGGACGGTCCGAGACGGATTGGCGTGGCGGTCGCCTCTCGCGGACGGTTCGTCCATCGGGTGTGCGGTTCCGCGACGATGCGTTCAGGCGCGATTGCGCGAGCCGCGGAACCCGGCACGATGAGCCCGTGAACGAGAATGATCTCTTTAATCTGGATGGCCGCCGGTTCGCGATGGTCAGCTCCACCGCGAGCCGCGTGGACCCTGACGCGCCCACGCGATTCGCCTACACGGAGGCCGACGGCGTGGTGTGGGGAAGTTACGAAGGCGACACCGTGGTCCACGGCCGGTTCGTGGGGGCCCGGCGCGGAGCCGAGGTCCGGCTGAACTACGTGCACCTGACCAAGGAGAGCGCGGACCCGGTCGCCGGGTCCAGCACGAACCGGATCGAGCTGCTGCGGGACGGCCGGATCCGGCTGGTGGAGGAGTTCCGGTTCGACGGGGACGACACGCCCCAGGTCAGCGTGTGCGAGGAGATCGTCACGGGAGGTCTTTGAGCTCGGCCCGCCCCGCGTCCGCGCGGATGAAGCGCATCCGGCCGAGGGCGACGGGGCCGGGCCCGGGCTCCGCCTGCGCCTTCGCCGGGGCGCCGTCCGACGTCAGCACGAACGGGCGGCGGATCACCTCGTCGAGGATGAGCACCGTCTCGGTGGCCTTCACGGCCGGGATGCCGGCCAGGCGCTCGGAGACCAGGCGGTGCACGGCGGCGACGTCGGTGGCCCGGATCTGGATCATCGCGTCGTGCTGGCCGGTGGTGATCGCGCAGTACTCGACCTCGGGCATCAGCGAGAGCTGGGCGCGGAACTGCGGCCACATCTGCTGCCGGACGGTGACGAAGATCAGCGCGCAGATGCCGAGGCCGGTGCGGACCGGGTCGACCTGCACGGTGAACCGGCTGATCACACCGCTGGTCCGCAGCGCCTCGAAGCGCATGTAGGCGTTGGCCCGGGAGATCCCGACGCGCTGGGCGAGGGCCGCGATGGAGATCCGGCCGTCCTGGCGCAGCACCTCCAGCATCCTGAGGTTGATCGCGTCCAGTTCGGTGCGGATCTGTCCAGCCTCGCCCCCCTTAGAGGGTGGTCCGTGCGACGGTCTGTCCATGGATCCGTCTCCTTCTCTCGCTTTATCTTGACTTTCGGTGGTCTCGTAGACGTTCAGCCGGAAGTCTCGCACTATCGGTCTTCGTCGTCCAGAAGCAGACAACGGACCTGACCGAGACCCGGAGGCCACGATGCCGATCACGAGTGGAACCACACGGCGGGCGGCGCTGCCCGTCCTCGTGGCCGCAGCACTCAGCCTGACCGCCTGCTCGGGCGGGGGCGGGACGTCCTCGTCGGACGGGGGCGGCAAGGCTCTGGTCATCGACACCTCGTTCAACCTCAAGACCGCGGACCCGGGCCGGATGTACGAGCAGACCGGCCTGCTCATCGACCGGGCCCTCTACGACACGCTGCTCAGCTTCAAGGGCTCCGACGTCAGCACGCCGGTGCCGGCGCTGGCGGAGTCGTTCGAGCTGTCCAAGGACGGCAAGAAGCTCACGCTCAAGCTGCGCCAGGACGCGGTCTTCTCCGACGGCAGCCCCGTCACCGCCGACGACGTGGTGTTCTCGCTCGACCGGGTCCGCGACCTCAAGGGCAACCCGTCGTTCCTGCTCGACGGCGTGAAGGTCGAGAAGACCGACGACAAGACGATCACGCTGGTGTCGGCCAAGCCGAACCCGTCGCTGCCGTTCATCCTGCCGAACCCGGCGCTCGGCATCCTCAACTCCAAGGTCGTCAAGGCCAACGGCGGCGCCGCGAGCCCCGGCGACAAGGCGGAGAAGTACCTGAACGGCCAGTCGGCCGGGTCCGGCCCGTACATGCTGGAGTCCTTCAACGCCGCCACCCAGGTCGTGCTCAAGGCCAACCCCAAGTACTGGGGCGCCACCAAGCCGGTCTACAAGCGGGTCGTGCTCCGCAACGTCCAGTCGCAGACGCAGAAGCTGAACGTGCAGCGCGGCGACAGCCAGATCGCGGTGGACCTGACGGCCGACCAGGCCCAGGGCATCGGCGGCGGCACGCAGACCGTCAAGGGCGCGTCCGCCAACGTGTTCTTCCTGCTGACCAACCGGAACCCGTCCGTCAGCAAGATCACCTCCAACCCCCGGTTCGCCGAGGCCGTCAGCAAGGGCGTGGACTACGCGGGGCTGCTGGAACTCGCCGGCGAGGGCTCGGTGCAGGCGGCCGGGATCGTCCCGTCCATGATCAACGGCTCGCTGCCCGCGGGCCAGGCGCCCAAGCGCGACGTCGCCGGCGCCAAGGCGGCGCTCGCCGCCGGCGGGATCACGAACCCCAGGGTCAAGCTGGAGTTCCCCAGCGACTTCACGCTCAACGGCCTGTCCTTCCAGCCTCTGGCCGAGCGCATCCAGGCCAACCTGAAGGAGGTCGGCATCACCGTCGACCTCGCCCCCGCGCCGATCGCGACCGCGCTGGAGAGCTACCGCGACGGCAAGGAGGAGATGGGCCTGTGGTGGTGGAGCCCGGACTACCCGGACGCCAGCAACTACCTCGCCTTCCTGCCCGGCGGCCTGATCGGCGAGCGCGCGGGCTGGAAGAAGGGCGCGGACAAGGCGCTGGAGGACGCCGGCGCGAAGGCCGCGAGCACCATCGGCGATGACCGGTTCGCCCAGTACCACCAGATCCAGACCCAGCTCAACGCGCGCGGCCCGATCGTGCCGCTGATGCAGCCGAGCCAGCGCCTGGTCACCGCCGGGGCGCTGACGGGCCTCGCGGTCAACCCGGTGTGGACCTTCGAGATCGCGGCGCTCGGCAGCAAATGAAGTCTCCTCACCCGTCGGACGAGCGGACGACCGAGGGCCGCCGGCCACCCGGCGCCCGGTGGTGGTCGCGGCATCCGCTGATGCGATTCCTGGCCCGGCGGCTGGCGGTCTCCGTACTGCTGGCCGTCGGGGTCACCCTGGTCACCTTCATCCTGACCAACATGGTGCCCGGCGACCCGGCCACCGCGAACCTCGGCCAGCAGGCGCTCGCCAACCCGGCGATCGTCCAGCAGTTCCGGGAGGAGCACGGCCTCGACAAGCCGCTGCCCGTGCAGTACGCGACCTACATGGGCAACCTCGTCCGCGGGGACCTCGGCGAGTCGCAGCAGAGCCACCGGCCGGTCGCCGACGACCTGCGGGAGTTCGTCCCCGCGACGTTCGAGCTGGCCGGCTCGGCGCTGCTGGTGTCGCTCCTGCTCGGCGTCGCGTTCGGAGTGATCGCGGCGTTGCGCCGGGACCGGTTCGTGGACCAGTTCCTGCGGGTGACCAGCCTGGCGGGCGTGTCGGTGCCGACGTTCTGGCTGGCGCTGCTGGCCTTCTACCTCTTCTTCTACAAGTTCGGGCTGGCGCCGGGCTCCGGGAGGCTCTCCCCGGCCATGGCGCCGCCCCCGCACACCACCGGCCTGTACACGGTGGACGCCGCGCTCGCCGGCCAGTGGGACGTGTTCGCCAGCGCCGCCGGCCACCTCGTGCTGCCCGCGCTGGTGCTCGCCGCGTACACGATCGGCCTGCTCACGAGGTTCACGCGGTCGGCCGTGCTGGAGGTGCTCGGCCAGGACTACGTGCGGGCCGCCCGGGCCAAGGGGCTGCCCGCCGGCACCGTCCTGTTCCGGTACACGCTGCGCTCCGCGCTGGTGCCGGTCATCACGGTCGCGGGGCTGGCCTTCGGCAGCCTGCTGTCCGGCACCGTGCTCGTCGAGGCGATCTACGCCTGGCCCGGCGTCGGCGAGTACGCGTACAAGAGCGCGACCACCCTCGACCTGCCCGCCGTGATGGGCGTCGGTCTCGTGGTGGGCGTGATCTACGTGGTGGTCAACCTGGTGGTGGACATGCTGTACGGCGTCATCGACCCAAGAGTGAGGCACACGTGAGCCGCAGGGTGCCGGAGGCGTGGCGCAAGCCGCTCGCCGTCGTCGGCCTCGTCGTCGCGGCGGCATGGCTGGTCGTGGTGCTCGCCGCGCCGCTGCTCGCGCCGCACGACCCGCTGAGCCAGGAGTTCCCTCGGCTCCAGGCGCCGAGCGGAGCGCACTGGTTCGGCACCGACGAACTCGGCCGCGACGTCCTCAGCCGGGTGCTGTTCGGCGCGCGCCTGTCCATCCCGCTCACGCTGCTGCTGGTGGCGATGTCCGTCGTCATCGGCGGGCTGCTGGGGGCGTGCGCCGGCTACTTCGGCCGCTGGCTGGACGAGACGATCATGCGGGTGGCGGACCTGGTGTTCGCGTTCCCCACCGTCATCCTCGCGATGGCCGTGGCGGCCTCGCTCGGCGCGAGTCTGCGCAACGCGGTGCTGGCCGTGCTCGTCGTGTCCTGGCCCGCGTACGCCCGGGTCACCCGCGGCCTGGTGCTCGGCATCCGGTCCCGCGAGTTCGTGATCAGCGGGCGGCTGCTCGGGTTCTCCGCGTGGCGCTCGCTGCGCACCGACGTGCTGCCGAACGTGACCGGCCCCGTCCTGGTGCTGGCCACCCTCGACATCGGCACCCAGCTCCTGCTGCTGTCGGGGCTGTCGTTCCTGGGGCTCGGCGCCAAGCCGCCCACCGCCGAGTGGGGCTCCATGGTGGCGTCGGCCACGCACGTGTTCGACAAGTGGTGGGTCGGCGTGTTCCCCGGCCTCGCCATCCTGACGGTGGTGCTGGCCTTCAACTTCCTCGGTGACACGATGCGCGACGCACTCGACCCGCGGACCGCACGGGCGATCAAGGAGCGGGCGCTGTGACCTTGCTGAACATCGAGGGGCTCACCGTCGAGCTGGGGGGACGGCAGATCATCCGGGGGATCGACCTCGCCCTGGAGCCGGGCCGGATCCACGGGCTCGCGGGCGAGAGCGGCTCCGGGAAGACCATGACCGGGCTGGCGGTCATGGGACTGCTTCCGCACGGCGCGCGCACCGGCGGGCGGATCCTGTTCGACGGGACCGACCTGCTGTCCCTGCCGTCCAAGAAGATGAACGCGCTGCGCGGCAGCGAGATCGGCATGGTCTTCCAGGACCAGTCGACGAGCCTGCACCCGATGCTCACGATCGGCCGCCAGCTCACCGACCACATGCGCCACCATCTGAAGCTGGACAAGGCCGAGGCGCGCCGCCGCGCGGTCGAACTGCTGACGAGGGTGCGCATCCCGGACGCCGACGGCGCCTTCCGGCGGTACCCGCACCAGTTCTCCGGCGGCATGCGCCAGCGCATCGCGATCGCGGCCGCGCTGGCCTGCGACCCCAAGGTCCTGATCGCCGACGAGCCGACCACCGCGCTCGACGTGACCGTCCAGGCCGGCGTCCTGCGCCTCCTGCGCGGCCTGTGCGACGAGCTCGGGCTCGCCGTCCTGCTGGTCACTCACGACCTCGGCGTCATGTCCGCGGTGGCCGACACGATCAGCGTGATGCGGGCGGGCCTGCTGGTCGAGACCGGCGCGCGCGCCCAGGTCATGCGCGAGCCCGCCGACGAGTACACCCGAATGCTGCTGGACGCCCTGCCGGAGCGGAGCACCTCATGAGACTGCCGGACGGCGCCGAGCCGGCGCCCGACACCTCGCTGCTGTCCGTCGAGAACCTGGTGGTGGACCACCGCAGCCCGGACCGGCCCCCGGTGCGGGCGGTGGCGGGCGTCGACCTGACCGTCGCGCCCGGGGAGGTCGTCGGCCTCGTCGGCGAGTCGGGCTGCGGGAAGTCCACGCTGGCCCGCGCCATCTGCGGGATCATCCGCCCGTCCGGCGGCTCCATCGGCTTCGAGGGTCGCCCGGTGACGCCGCTCGGCCTGCGCCGCCGCGACCCCGCGCTGACCCGGATCCAGATGGTCTTCCAGGACCCGTTCGCGTCGCTGAACCCGCGCCGCCGGGTCGGCGGCCAGATCGCCGACGGCCGCCGCGGCGGCCCGACCCCGGGCGAGCTGCTGGAGCGGGTCGGGCTGTCGGCCGACATGGCCGCCCGCTACCCGCACGAGTTCTCCGGCGGGCAGCGGCAGCGCATCGCCATCGCCCGCGCCCTGGCCGCCCAGCCCTCCCTGCTGATCGGCGACGAGCCGATCTCCGCGCTGGACGCCTCCGCGCAGGCGCAGGTCGCGGGGCTGATGCGGGCACTGACCGTGGAGTCGGGGGCGGGGCTGCTCTTCATCAGCCACGACCTGTCGGTCGTCCGGATGATCGCCGACCGGATCGCGGTCATGTACCTGGGCAAGATCGTCGAGATCGGCCGGACCGCCGAGGTCTGGGCCGACCCGCAGCACCCCTACACCCGGGCCCTGCTCGCCGCCATCCCCGCGCCGGACGGGGCGGGCACGCTCCCCGCCGAGCTGCCCGGCGACGTGCCGGACCCGGCGTCGCCGCCGTCCGGGTGCCGCTTTCACCCGCGTTGTCCCCACGCCATGGAGATCTGCTCGAAGCGTGAGCCGGTGCAGGAACGCGGGGTGGCCTGCTGGCTCTACGACTCGGCGCCGGAATGAGCGACGATCGCGTGGAGCGGGTGCGGGCCCGCATGATCGAGCACGGCGTGGACGTGCTCGTCCTGCGGCCCTCCTCGAACCTGCGGTACCTGGCCGGCCCGGCGCCGCACGGCTTCCTCGTCATCACGCCGGACGGCCCGCCCGAGCACGTCCCCGACGCCTCGTCCCTGATCCCGGTGGGCGCGCGGGTCGCCATCGATCCCCAGATGCCCGCGCATGAGCTGCTGTCCATCCAGGAGCGGCTGGGCCCGCAGACCCTGTTCGCCTCGGCCGAGCCGCTCATCGCCCCGCTCCGGATGCGCAAGTCCGACGCGGAGATCGCGGCCATGGAGCGCGCGGCCGTCGCCGCCGACCGCGCCGTGGCGATGGCCTCCGAACTCCGCTGGTCCGGCGCCACCGAACGGGAGATGGCGCGGCTGCTGCGCCTGCTTCTGCTGGAGACCGGCCACGACGAGGTCACGCTCGTCACGGTCGCGGCGGGGGAGCACTCCGCCGCGCCCTACCACCGGCCCACCGAGCGGGTGATCAACCCGGGCGACGCGGTGCTGGTCAACATCGGGGGACGGCACGAGGGCTACTGCTCCGACATCACCCGGATGTTCGTCGTCGCCGAGCCGCCCGAGGACTTCGAGGCCATGTACTCCGTCGTGCTCGCCGTCCACAGCGCCGCCTGCGAGGCGGTGCGTCCCGGCGTCACCGCCGCCGAGATCGACGAGGTCTGCCGCGCCGCCATCGCGGCCAGCGGATACGGGCTGTTCTTCGTCCATCGCACGGGCCACGGGGTCGGGCTCGACCAGTTCGAACCGCCCTACCTGACGTCGGAGGACCGGACCGTCATCGAGCCCGGCATGACCGTGTCCGTCCAGCCCGCCATCTACCTTCCGGGACTGTACGGCGCGCGGATCGAGGACGTCGTCGTCTGCACCGACGTCGGAGCCCGCCGCCTGAACCAGAGCCCGCGCCTGCTCATCGTCACCGACCGCTGAACGTGCCGTGATCCCCGGGTGGACTCGTCCGCCGATGACGGGATACTCCAAGGGTGGGATCGGACGTCTTTCCGGACGAGCTGCGGGCGGCGGGGGTGACGCCCCGCGAGCTGGAGATCTTCTGGCTCGTCGGGGACCGCCTGCACAACCAGGAGATCGCCGACGTCCTGCACGTGTCGGAGCGGACCGTGGAGAGCCACGTGTCGGCCCTCCTCCGCAAGCTCGGCGGCCCGGACCGGCGAGCCTCGCCGAACCGGCTGATCCTGGTCGAGGCGGCGGAGCGGCTGAAGGCGCTCCGGGACGCCGCCGCCCTGCCCAGGCCGCTGTCCTCGTTCGTCGGACGGGACCGGGAGATCGACGACCTGCGCCGGCTCGTCGGCTCCCACCGGCTGCTGACGCTGACGGGGCCCGCCGGGACCGGCAAGACCCGGCTCGCGCTGCGGCTGGCGGACCTGGCCACCGCACTGCCGCCCGCGGTCCTGGTCGACTTCGCCCGAGCCGCGCCCGGCCGGAGCGCGGAACGGGAGTTCGCCGACGCGCTCGGACTCCTCGCCGGGGAGGGCGACGGCTCGCGCGCCCAGATCCGTGCCGCGCTCGCGAAGGGGCGGCACTGGCTCCTCGTCGACAACTGCGAGCACGTGGCCGAGGGCGCGGCGGCGTTGCTCGCGGATCTGCTGGCCACCACCCGCGGCCTTCACGTGCTGGCCACCAGCCACGGGCCGCTGCGGGTGGCGGGGGAGGTCGTGTACGAGATCCCACCGCTGCCGGTCCCCGAAGAGGGCGACGACCCGGCGGCCGTGCTGAGCGCGGCGTCCGCGCGGCTGTTCGCCGACCGCGCCGCCGCGGTGTCCCCCGGTTTCGAGGTCACCTCGGAGAACGCCCGGCACGTGGCGGTGATCTGCCGCCGGCTGGACGGCCTGCCGCTGGCGATCGAGCTCGCGGCCGCCCGGACCCGCGTGTTCTCCGCGGCGGAGCTGCGGGCCCGGCTCGACGACCGGTTCGCGCTGCTGACCGACGGGGCGCGCGGGGCACCGGCCCGGCACCGCACCCTGGAGGAGGCGCTGAACTGGAGCTACGAGCTCCTGAGCGGCGAGGAGCGGGTGCTGTTCGAACGCTGCTCGGTGTTTCCGGCCACGTTCGACTATGACACCGCGACCCGGATCCTCGGCTACCCGCCGCTGAGCGGGGCCGCCCTCGTCCAGGTCTTCCCGCGCCTCCTGGACCGCTCGTTGATCTCGCGCCGGCGGCAGGACGAGAGGACCGAGTACTGCCTGCTCGACAGCGTCCGCCAGTTCGCGCTCCGGCGACTCAAGGCGAGCGGGACGGCCGATCGGGCACGGGAACAGCACGCCCGGCACCACCTGGGGCAGGGGGTGGCCGCGCTGACCGACCTCTGCGGGCGCGACCAGGCCGCCGCGCTCCGCTGGTTCGGGCGCCACTGGGCGGACCTGCGGGCCGGGATGCGATGGGCTCTCCAGCGGCAGGACACGACGCTCGCGTGGGAGTTCCTCGCCGGGATCGGCACCGGTTGGGAGGTGCTCGGCGCCCGCGGCGAGCTCTTCGACTGGCTCGACACGCTGCTCGCACATCCCCTTCCGCGAGGCTCGCTGGGCGTCCGAGCCGCGATCACCTGCGCGATCCTGTTCGACTACCAGGACACCGAACGGGCGCGGGGGTTCGCCGAGCAGGCGTATGAGCGTGTCGGGAGCGCCCCGGCGCAGGACCGGGCGCTGGCCCTGCTCGCCCTCGGCTGGACGGCGAGGGCGGCGGTGGTGGCGCGGGGCAGCGAGGTCGGGGTCCTCGAACGGGCCGTCTCCCTTTTCGAGCGGCTGGGCGACGACTGGCATCGCGCGCTGGCGCTGTTCCGCCTCGGGCTGTCCGTGCCGGACGCCCCGGCCGCCCTGGCCCGGCTGGCGGATGCCGCCGACCTCTTCGATCGCCTCCACAACCCGGTCAAGCGCTCCAACTGCCTCTTCCACATGGCCAATGTCGCGATCGAGGACCGCGTCCGTCTCGACGAGGCCGCGACCTGGCTGGCCGAGGCCGGCCGGCTGGCCGGGACCAGCGGCAACGAGCACGAGCGCCTGCACGCCGAGGTCGCGCTCGCCCGCCTTGACCAGGCGCGCGAGGACCACGCCGCCGCCGAACCCCGGTTCGTCCGGTTGCTCTCCGAGTTCCGTCAGATCGGCGACCTGCGCTGCGCGGCACGGTGCCTCCACGGCCTCGGCGGCGCCGCGGCGGCCGCCGGAGACCACCGGCGGGCCCGGCGGCGCCTCGCCGAGGCCCTGGAGATCGCCGTCGGTCTCGGCGACCGGAACGTGCTCGTGACGAGCCTGCTCCTGCTCGCCGGAGCCGACCACGCGACCGGGCGGCCCGACCGCGCCGCGGTCCTGCTGGGCGCCGTCGAGAACCTCGTCCCGGCGCCTCTCGAAAGCCGGGAGCCGCCGCTCCGGGCCGCCCTCCGCGAACGCCTCGGGCCCGACGGCTTCGCCATGGCCCTCGCCACCGGCCGGAGCACCCCGCTCACCGCGCTGCGCTCGCTGTGAACGCTCCGGTCAGCCGAGCTTCGAGGTCTCGTCCTCGATCGGACGGCCATAGTCCACGGCGTCGAGGACGGCCGGGGGAGCGGTGGCGTGGAAGGCGGCGTCCGGACGTGCGCCGAGCGCGCCGTTGACGGCGGAGAACGCGATGCGCAAGGCCGCCAACACCGTGATCGCGAATATCTGGGCATCGTCCCAGCCGGCGTCGCGCAACTCCTGGACGTCTTCCGCGACGGTGCCGTGGGGCCTGCGGGCGACCTTCCGCGCCCAACCGGCCAAGGCCCGTTCCCGGGCGGTCAGCCCGGTGTCGGCACCGCGGAGCACGGCGGCGGCCGTGTCCGCGTCGCTCGCCTCCGCCAGCCGGGAGCCCCAGGCCAGCGCGCAGTAGGAGTCGCCGGCGGCAGAGGCGCACGCGGCGATGAGGACGCCGCGTGCGCGGAAGTCGAGCCCGGCTGCCGCGCCGGCCGCCCCCAGCAGCTCGGAGAGCCCGGCGGCGAGACGGGGCCGGTGGGCCCACAGCCTGGAGTTGTTCATGACGTGGCCGGTGTCGGCGATGTCCTCGTCGAACATGCGCAGCGCCTCGTCGGTCAGGGGAGGGGCGGCGAGGAAGCCGGCCGCGTTCACCGCTGTCCCGCCTCGAAGGTGACCGGCCGGCCCTGCTCCTTCCAGGCGGCCAGCCCGCCGTCGAGATGCGCGACGTCGGTGTAGCCGAGCTCCTGCAGCGTCTGCGCGGCCAGCGCCGACCTGCCGCCGGAGGCGCAGTAGAGGATCGTCCGCGCGGAGGGGACGAACTCCTCGCGGTGGTACGGGCTGGCGGGGTCCGCCCAGAACTCCAGCATTCCGCGGGGCGCCGGAACCGCGCCCGGGATGGCGCCCTCGCGCCGGACCTCGTCGGGCTCGCGGAGATCGACCAGCGTCACCCCGCCGCCTTCCAGCGCGTCGGCGACCTCCGGCACCGACATGTTGCGCACCTCGTCTCGTGCGCGGGTCACCAGCTGCCGGACGGAACTGCTCATTGCCTCACCTCGAACTCTCGGGTGTCCTTGCCTCCCATCCGACAGGGCCCCGGCAGAACGCACATCCGTGCTCAGTACGGAGACGGCGTCCGGGGAGGCCGCCAAGCCCGCACCCCGCCCTTTCCGGCCATTGTTCTGCTCCGGGGCTCGCAGGGGGCTTGGCCGTGCCCACGAACCGGTGCGCCGCTCGTGGTGGCGGCGAACGAAGAGCGCCAGTCCCGCCGGCCCTATGCTCGTCCGGAGTCGAGCGGGGAGGACACCAGTGTCGAAACTGGACGAGATCGGTGCGTGGCTGCGACACCGGTTGGCGGACCTGCTCGCCGAGAACCGGGTGCCCGGGGCGGCGGTGGCGGTCTGCGCGGGCGGCGAGACGGTCGACGCCGCCGCCGGGGTGCTGAACACGGCCACCGGCGTCGAGGCGACGGTCGACTCCCTCTTCCAGATCGGCTCGATCACGAAGGTGCTGACCGCGACGCTGGCCATGCAGCTGGTCGACGAGGAGAGGCTGGACCTCGACGCTCCGGTGCGGACCTACCTCCCCGAGTTCCGTATCGCCGACGAGCGCGCGGCGGAGCGGATCACCGTGCGTCAGTTGATGTGCCATGTCGCGGGTTTCGAGGGCGACATCTTCACCGACACGGGCAAGGGCGACGACTGCGTCGAGAAGTACCTGGGCGTCCTGCACGAGGTGCCGCAGCTGTTCGAGCCCGGCGAGATGTTCTCGTACAACAACGCCGCCTACTGCGTCCTCGGCCGGATCGTCGAGGTCGTACGGGGGAAGCCGTTCGACGCCTGCATGAGGACGCACCTGTTCGTGCCGCTGGGCCTGACCCACGCCGCGAACGACCCCTACGAGGCGATCATTCACCGAGCGGCGGTGGGACACGTCGAGCAGACGCCGGGTGGCCCGCTCGGGCCCGCCCGGGTCTGGGCGCTGGCGCGCTCGAACGCGCCGGCCGGGTCGATGCTGGCGATGCGCCCTCGCGACCTGCTGGCCTTCGCCCGCATGCATCTCGCCGGAGGGCTCGGCCCGGACGGCGGCTCCGTGCTGAGCCCCGCGAGCGTCAGGGCCATGCAGCAGCCCCAGGTCGGACTGCCCGACATCGACCAGGGCACTGCCTGGGGCCTGGGGTGGGAGCTCTTCGACCTCCCGGGCGGCCGGGTCTTCGGCCACGACGGCAACACCATCGGCCAGTCGGCGTTCCTGCGCGTGGTGCCGGGGCGCGACGTGGCGGTGGCGATCGTCACCAACGGCGGCTCGCCGCGGCGGGTGTACACCGAGATCGCGGGTCGTGTGCTCCGGGAGCTCGGCGGTGTCGAACCGCCGGGGCAGCCGACGCCCGATCCATCCGCGCCTCCGCTGGACGCGTCCCGCTACGTCGGCACCTACACGTCGAGCACAAGTGAGACCACGGTGAGCCAGGACGAGGAGGGGCGGCTCTGGTTGGAGCGCGTCCCCACCGGGATCACCGCCGAGCTGGACGACGCGCCGTACCGGACGGAACTGGTCGCCTGGCGCGGCGATGCGCTGCTCCCGGTCGAGCCCGAGCGCGGCGTCCGCGCCCCGCTCGCCTTCCTCGGCGACGACGGCACGGGGCACGCGATGTATCTGCACAACGGCCGAGCCGACAGGCGCGTGCCGGCGTGAACGGCCTGCACCGGCGCGCTTTCGTCGCCGACATGCACAACGACCTGCTCTGCGCGGTGGTCGCCAGGCCGGTCGACCGCTGGGCGGAGTTCTTCCGGGAGCGCTGGCTGCCGCAGTTGCGGTCCGGCGGGGTGAACCTGGTGACGCTGCCGGTGTTCATCGAGGACCCGTTCCGCCCCGAGGGCGCGCTGCGCCGGACGCTCCGCATGATCGAGGCTGCGCACCGGCTCGCGGCCGGAAACAGCGACGAGGTCGCGTTGTGCCGCGACGGCGCGCAGGTCGACGGCGTCCTCGCGGAGGACCGGATCGCCCTGATCCTGGCGCTGGAGAGCGCTCCCGGCGTGGGCGAGGACGTCGAGCTGCTGGAGACCCTGTTCCGGCTGGGCGTCAGGATCGCGTCCCTGGCGCACTTCGGCCGCACGGCACTGGCCGACGGCAGCGGGGAGGACCGGACCGGTGGCCGGCTCACCCGCGCCGGGGTCGCGGCCTTGGCCGAGATGGAGCGCATCGGCATGCTCTTCGACGTCAGCCACCTCGGCGCCGCCGGCGTCGGGCACGTCCTGGAGCTGGCCTCGCGGCCGGTGATCGCGACGCACTCCTCCGCGCGGGCGCTCCTCGACCACCACCGCAACCTCACGGACGAGCAGATCCGGGGCATCGCCGCGGGCGGCGGCCTCGTGTGCGTCAACTTCTTCGCTCCGTTCCTCCACGAGGACGACCACTCGATCGACCGGTTGATCGACCACCTGGAGCACGTCGCCGGCGTGGCCGGCGTCGAGCACGTCGGCCTCGGCCCCGACTTCGTCAAGGAGGTGCTCGCCGACACCACTCCACCGTGCTGCGAGCGCGCCTTCGTCGAGGGGGTGCCCGCCGACGCGTACCTGCCCGGCCTGGAGGGGCCGGCGGGGATGCCGCTGGTCACCGAGGCACTGCAACGCCGTGGCTGGCCGGAGGACGCCATCGTCGCGGTCCTCGGCGAGAACGTGCGGCGGCTGCTGCGAACCGAGCTCGGCCGGCCCGCCGCCGTCGCCACCGCCTGAGCCCTGTGCGTGGAGGGCGCATGCCGATGCGTCCGGCTCGGTCGGTTCCGTATGCTCCCAGCCGCCCTCACGGCGGTGGTCAGTTCGTGCGGACGGACGAACGCGGGCCTGAATGTTCGATGCGCGCTACAAACGCCGCCAGGGGTTTGCGTCCCAGTATCGTCGGGTGGCTAAGGAGAGCGCTGCCGCGCACACGACCGATGGCTCCGAGAACGCGCGTGGGCCCGCGAACGCCGATCGCGTACTGACGATCCGGGATCTGTCGGTCGAGATCCGGCGCGGCGAAAGGGTCGTCCGGCCCGTCTCGGACGTCGACCTGGTCCTGAACCGCGGGGAGACCCTGGGGATCGTCGGCGAGACCGGGTCCGGCAAGTCCATGACCGGTCTCGCGGTCATGGGCATGCTGCCCCCGGGGGGCCGGGTGACCAGCGGGTCGATCGACCTGGGCGGCGAGGAGCTCGTCGGGCTTCCCGCGGCGCGGTACCGGGCCGTTCGCGGCAACGACGTCGCGATGGTGTTCCAGGACTCGATGACCGCGTTGAACCCGACCCGGCGCATCGGGGAGCAGGTCGCCGAACCGGTGCGCCTGCACCACGGCGCGTCGAAGCGGGCCGCGCGCGGGAGGGCCGAGGAGATGCTCGCCCTGGTCGGGCTGCCGCGGCCGGCCGAGCTGATGGACGACCATCCGCACCGGCTCTCGGGCGGCATGCGGCAACGCGTGATGATCGCGATGGCGCTGGTCTGCGAGCCGCGGGTCGTCATCGCCGACGAGCCGACGACGGCGCTCGACGTCACGATCCAGGCGGAGATCCTCGATCTCCTCGACGACCTCAGGTCCCGGCTGGGCATGTCGATGATCCTCATCACGCACGACATGGGGGTGATCGCCCGGCACGCCGACCGCGTCGGGGTGATGTACGGCGGGCGCATGGCCGAGTCCGGGCCGACCCGCGCGCTCTTCCGGCGGACGCGGCATCGCTACACGCACGCGCTGCTGTCCTCGATCCCCTCGCTGACCCAGGACCGGCGGGAAGAGCTGTTCAGCATCGCGGGCGCGCCGCCGGACCTGACCGCGGCCCAGGCGGGCTGCCCCTTCGCGCCGCGCTGTGACGCCGCGACGGACCGCTGCCGCGAGGAGCGGCCGGCGCCGTCGGTGGAGGAGGACGGCCATGCCCATGCGTGCTGGCATCCGCCCTCCGGTCCGGCGGCCAGGGTCCGCGCCCGGTTCGCCGCTCCGCCGGAGTCCCTCCCCGAGCCGGGGGCCGCGCCGCGGCTGCGCGTCATCGACCTGAGGCGCGAGCACCCGGCGGGCGGCGGCGGTCTCTTCGGCGGCCGCCGGACCGTGAAGGCGGTCTCCGGCGTGAGCTTCGACGTGGCGGTGGGCGAGACGTTCGGCCTCGTCGGAGAGTCGGGCTGCGGCAAGTCCTCCCTGGGCAGGATGCTCGTGGCCCTGGACCGGCCCACCTCCGGTGAGGTGATCTTCGATGGCGAACCGGTCACCGGGCTGAGCGCACGGGCCCTCGGACCGCGCCGCACCCAGCTGCAGATGATGTTCCAGGACTCGAACGCCTCCCTCGACCCCCGGATGCGCATCGGCAGGATCCTGCGCGAACCCCTGGCGATCCAGGGCGTCGGCAGGCGCGCCGAGAGGACCGCTCGCGCTCGCGAGCTGCTGCGCGACGTGGGCCTGCCCGCGAGCGTCATGGAGCGCTACCCCCACGAACTCTCCGGCGGGCAACGGCAGCGCGTGGGCCTGGCCCGCGCGCTCGCCCTGGACCCGAAGGTGCTCGTCGCCGACGAGCCGGTCAGCGCGCTGGACGTCTCCATCCGCTCCCAGGTCCTCAACCTCATGCGCCGCGTCCAGATCGAGCGCGGGCTCAGCAGCGTGGTGATCTCCCATGACCTCGCGGTCGTGCGGTACCTGGCCGACCGGGTCGGAGTCATGTACCTGGGCAAGCTGGTCGAGACCGGGACCACCGAGGAGGTGTACGGCGCCGCCGCGCATCCCTACACCGCGGGGCTGCTCGCGGCGGTCCTGGAGGCGCACCCGGAGGCGCCTCCAGGAGCGCCTGCGGGCGCGCGGGCGCGCGGCGAGCCGCCGAGCCCCATCGACCCGCCGAGCGGCTGCCGGTTCCGCACCCGGTGCGCGCTGGCGACCGATCTGTGCGCGGAGACGGAGCCCCTCCTGGAGCCGGTCACCGACACGCACCAGGTCGCCTGCCACCACCCGTTGCAGCAGCCCGCGGAGCTGACGACCCGATGATCCGTCACCGGTACGCACCAGCGGAGACGCGCTCGCAGACCTCGCCGAAAGGGGATTCGCACAGATGACTTGGTACGTGGTCCGGCGCGTGGCGATCTCGCTCCTCGTCCTGCTCGGGATCTCCGCGGTCGTGTTCTTCCTCCTGCACCTCGTCTCCGACAGCCCGGGGCGCGTCGTCCTGGGCCAGCGCGCCTCGCCCGAGGCGGTGGCGGACTTCAACCGGTCGCACGGGTTCGACCGCCCGGTCGTCATGCAGTACCTCAGCTACCTCGGTCAGCTCCTGCACGGAGACCTGGGGAGGTCGTACAAGCTGAACGCGGACGTCGGGACCCTGCTGCAGCGGAACGTCGGCCGCAGCGCGATGCTCTCGCTGGCCGGCCTCGTCCTCGCGCTCCTGATCGCCGTCCCGCTCGGCATCCTGCAGGCCGTCAGGCGCAACGGCGTCATCGACCGGGTCGCCACGGCGGCGTCGTACGTGCTGTACGCGACGCCGTCGTTCCTGCTCGGGCTGATGCTGATCGCCGTCTTCAGCCAGTCCCTGCCCGTCTTCCCGGCCGAGGCGTCCCAGTCGCACTCCCCCTGGGTGGTGTTCACCGATCCGCGGGCCATGGCGCTTCCCGTCATCACGCTCGCCGCCACCAGCGTCGCGATCTTCTCCCAGTACCAGCGCTCCTCGGCCCTGGACCAGCTCGGCCAGGACTACATCAGGGTCGCGCGGGCCAAGGGACTCCCCGAGCGATTGATCCTGACGCGCCATCTGCTGCGCAACGCCTGCCTGCCGCTGATCACGCTGGTCGGCACGCTCGTCCCCGCGCTCCTGGCGGGCAACCTGATCGTCGAGTCGCTCTTCAACTACCCCGGCCTCGGCCTGCTGTTCCTCAACAGCCTGCAACGCGAGGACTACCCGGTGCTCCTCGCCTACACCCTCATCGGCGGCGTCCTGACCGTGGCCGGCAACTTCGTCGCCGACCTCGTGGTCGCGGCGGCCGACCGGCGGATCGAGCTGAGAAAGTGACCTCACGAGACGTGGACGCCATGACCACTGCGACGGACGCCGCGACAGAGCCCGAGAGCACGACGGCGGGGACCCCGGTCTCGATGCGGTCGGTGCTGCGCCGGCTGCGACGGAACCCGCTCGGTCTCACCGGCGGGCTGCTCCTGGTGCTCCTCGCCGGGCTCTGCTTCCTCGGCCCCCTGTTCCACCCCACCGACCAGACCACCGTGGACCTGGTCAACGCGGCCCTGCCCCCCGGCCCGGGACATCCGCTCGGGACGGACACCAACGGGTTCGACGTGCTCGGACGGCTGATGGAGGGCGGCCGGGTGTCCCTGCAGATCGGGCTGCTCGCCGCGATCTTCGCGACCACGATCGGCACCGTCTACGGCGCCGTCGCCGGACTCGCCGGGGGAGTGGTCGACGGGTTCCTGATGCGGCTGGTCGACGTCATGCTGTCGGTGCCCTTCCTGTTCTTCGTGCTGATCCTGTCGGCCCGGTTCCATGCGAACGCCCTGTCGCTGAGCCTGGTCATCGGAGGGTTCTCCTGGCTCATCTCGGCCCGCCTGGTCCGCGGGGAGGTCCTGACGCTGCGGGTGCGGGAGTTCGTTCTGGCAGCACAGGTGATGGGCTCGTCCCGCCGGCGGCTGATCCTCACGCATCTGGTCCCGAACGCGCTCGGCGTGATCATCGTCAACATCACCTTCCAGGTCGCCGACGCGATCCTCGTCGTCGCCGCCCTGGGATTCCTGGGCTTCGGCCTGACCTATCCCACCGCGGACTGGGGCAGCCAGCTCGCCAGCGGCGTCACCTACATCTCCGCCGGCTACTGGTGGCTGATCTACCCCGTCGGCGGCTGCATCGTCCTCACGGTGCTGGCGCTCAACCTGCTCGCGGACGCGCTTCGCAATGCGGTCGGGAAAAGGACCGACTGAAAGACGGCGTGAAGGACGGCGTGAAGCCCGATCTGTGCGCCGCGACGGACACGGGGCCGAGAAATCGTCGGGTCGACCGAACCCTCGCCGACGCCGGTGGTGCATCTTCGACCCACGCTGCGGAGGCCTCGACACGCACCGTCCTGCCGTCCCCCATCCCTCCGCGCATCTCCACCCGACATGTAGGGAGCCATCAATGACGCAAAGGTCTGGCCGGCGGCGAGGACGCCTCACCGTGGCGCTCGCCGCGTCGGTCGCCGTGTTCGCCGCGGCATGCGCCGGCGGCGCCGGCGCGACGAAGGACAACGCCCGCGAATACGACACGCTGCCGAAGCAGGCGGGCAGCCCCAAGAACGGCGGGACGGCGACGGTCGCGTTGACCCCGGGTCTCAGCCCCAACTTCATCTACCCCTACCCGCCCGCGTCCGCCAACGGGACCGTCATCGGCCGCGGGCTGATGTGGCGTTCCCTCTACCGGCCCAGCGGCGAGGGCGACAAGATCGTGGACGCCGGGTCGAGCCTGGCCGAGGCCCCCGCCTACAGCCCCGACCGCAAGACCGTGACCATCAAGATGAAGGACTACACGTGGTCCGACGGCGCTCCGGTCACGGCCGAGGACGTCGTCTTCTCCCTCGCCCTCCTCAAGTCCGCGCTCGCGGACAGCCCGGCCAACTGGAGCTTCTACACGCCGGGCCAGTTCCCCGACGGAGTCACGGCGGAGGCCGCCGCGCCGGACACGCTCACCCTCAAGCTGGAGACCGCGTACAACCCGTCGTACCTCCTCTCCATGCTGACGCTGCTGTACGTGATGCCGTCCAAGGAGTGGAACATCGCCCGCACAGGAGGGCCGCACCTGGACTACACGAAGCCGAAGAACGCGACGGCGATCTACAAGTACCTCACGAAGGAGTCCGGGTCCCAGTCCACGTTCGCCAGTAACCCGCTCTGGCAGGTGGTCAACGGGCCGTACCGCCTCAAGGCCTTCGACCCGACGACCGGTTCGTTCTCCCTGGTGGCCAACAAGTCCTACAGCGGCCCGGTCAAGTCGCGGCTCGACCAGATCGACTTCAAGGCGTTCACCTCCGCCGCCGCGGTGCTCAACCAGTTCAAGGCCGGCAACCTGACCGTCGGCACGCTGGACTCCGGCTTCATCACCCAGATCAAGGCGCTGAAGGCGAAGGGGTACAACGTCTACGGCGCCCCCGCGCCCGCCCGGTTCGACTCGCTGACCATCAACTTCAAGAACACCGTCGACAACTTCGACAAGGTCATCGCGCAGGCCTACGCCCGGCAGGCCCTGCAGCGCCTGATCGACCAGCAGGGCTACATCGCCAGCCGGGGCATCTACAACGGCGCCGGCTCCCTGAACTACACCACGGCGGGCAGCGGTTCCCCCTACCCGCCCGAGTTCGGCGACGACCCGCCCTACCCGCACGACCCCGCCGCCGCCGAGAAGCTGCTCACCGACAACGGCTGGAAGGTCGTGCCGGACGGCTCCACGACCTGCGTGCGCCCCGGCACCGGGACGGGCGAGTGCGGCGCCGGCATCCCGCGGGGCCAGACGATCAGCTTCACCCTGGCCTCCGCGAACACCCCGGCCTACGTCGGCGCCCGCGACGTCGCGTTCGCGTCGGCGGCCAAGAAGCTCGGCATCAAGGTCAAGATCGTGACCAAGGCGCTGAACTACATGTACTCCAACTACGGCAACACCTTCGCGCCCGCCAAGAAGAACGAGTGGGCGATGCAGGACAACGGATCGCTGTACCTCGCGGCCGGGTACCCGAGCAGCAACACGGTGTTCAACACGGAGGGCAGCTTCAACCTGGGCAGCTACCGGAACGCCGAGGCGGACAAGCTGATCGACGCCTCGACGTTCGGAGCGGACGCGAAGGTCCTCTCGGCCGAGGTGACCAGCCTCGCGAAGGATCTGCCCGTGCTCTTCCTCCCGACCCCGCACACCCTGGTCGTGTGGAAGGACAGCCTGTCCGGCCCGCCGTCGTCGTTCAACGCCCTGCTCAGCTTCCTGTACTCGCCGGAGCAGTGGTACTTCCACGGCTAGCCCGGACCCCCGCCGCCTTCCAGGAGCACCCATGACGCCTGACACGGGCGCGTTCGTCCGGCGGATCCGCCGGATCGACCCGGCCGCCGCCGACCTCGACGATCTCGAGACGGTGCGCGACCTGGTCGGCGACGCGCGGGTGGTGGCCATCGGCGAGGGCGCGCACAACATCACCGAGTTCCACGAGCTCAGGGACCGGCTGTTCCGGATCCTCGTCCGGAGGTTCGGGTTCACGGGCTTCGTGATGGAGTCCGGCTTCGCCGAGGGACTGGCCGTCGACGAGTGGATCCACGGAGGACCGGGGCAGGCCGAGACGGTTGCCCGCGACGGCATCACCTACCGGTTCGGCGAGTGCGAGCCGATGCGGCGGCAGCTGCGCTGGATGCGACGCTGGAACTCCGGGAGCTCGGCGAAGGTCGCCTTCTACGGGATGGACCTTCCGGGCTCGTCCACGTCACCCGGGCCGGCGGTACGCGCCTGCCTCGACCGGATGCCGGGACGCCCGGGTGACGAGGAGCTCCTCCGCCTGGCCGACCTGGGAGGCCGGACGGAGGCGGCGGTCCGCTTCGAGGCCATGACCGGCGCCGATCGCGACCGGCTGCTCGCGGGGCTCCGCGAACTGGGGGAGCGCGCGCTCGTGCTCGACGACGAGGTCGTGCGCCGGTGCGCGGCCTCGCTCCGCGCCTTCACCGAGGAACTGGACGCGCCCTCCGCAGGGCCGTACCCGCGGGACGTGTTCATGGCAGAGACCGTGGGCTGGATCCTTGAGCGGGAACGGCGCATCGTCGTGAGCGCCCACAACGCGCACGTCCGGCGATCGCCGTTCCTCGGCCGGCCGATGATGGGCGGCCTGCTCGACGCCTCGCTGGGAGCCGACCTCGTCTCCATCGGGATGAGCTACGGCTCCGGTCCGGAGGTCCGGTTCACCCAGCGCTCGCCACGCCCCTTCGACTGCGACGTCTCCCTTGGAGCGCGGACGCTGCCGCCGAACAGCATCGAGTCGCGGCTGGACCGCCTCGGCCCGCCCGTGGCCGTCGTCGACCTCCACCGCGCGCCGGCCGGGCTCCTCGACGGCGTCGACGGCACGCTCGCCAACGGCGGCCTCGATCCCGTCGACGACTTCCCGGCGGCCTACGACGCCTTCATCCATTTCCGCCGGGCCACCCGGGTCCCCGGTGCGTTCGAGCGGCTCCGCGCGGAGTTCGAGACGGCCGCACGGGCAGACGCGCAGCAGCCCGCACGACCTGAAGATCCGGAGTCCCCGTGACCTTTCCCTACCCGCCCACCCGTACGGTCGAGGTCTTCGAGGACGTCGCGGGCGTCCGCGTCCCGGATCCGTACCGCTGGCTGGAGCAGGAGACCGATGAGGTGCGGCGATGGCAGCGGCGGCAGGCCGAGCTCGCCGCCGCCGTCATCTACGACGGGCAGGACCCGGAGGCCTTCCGGGGCCTGATCCAGAAGTACGACAGCGGGTCCCGCCCGGCCCTGCCGAGATGCGCGGCCGGCCGCTGGTTCCGCGCCGTGACCCCGCCGGACGGCGGACCGCCCACGGTCGTGGTCGCCGACCAGCCGTTCGGCGCCGGACGACGGGTGACGAGCCTGGCCCAGTTCGGCGACGAGGAGAACCCGGCGTTCCTGTCCTGGATGGCGCCGGCGCCGGACGGCCGCGTTCTGGCCCTGGGCATCTGCACCGACGGCAGTGAGCACAACACCATCCGGCTCGTCGAGGTGGCCTCGGGGCGGCTGCTCGGCGGCGCGCCGGAGCAGGTCCTGCACAGTGCGTGGACCGGCGGTGTCTCGTGGCTGTCCGACAGCAGCGGCTTCTACTTCTTCGCCCTCACCGGCTCACCGCAGGAGTTCAGGCAGGCGGTGTTCCTCCACCGGCTCGGCGCACCGTCCGGGAACACCACCGCGGAGCCGATCCCGGTAGGAGAGGACTCCCGGGAGTACACGCTCGTCCAGACATCGCCGGACGGCCGGTGGGCCGTCGCCAGCCACCGCGTGGGCAGCCCGATCCCCGTCGCGGTTCGCGACCTGTCCGAGCCCGGCAGCGCATGGCGCCCCTTCGTCACCGAGTGCCCCGGGACGATCGCCGGCCACATCGTCGGCGACCATTACATCGCCGTGACCGATGTCGCCGCCCCCCGCGGGCGGGTGGTCGCCATCCCGCTCGACGCGGCGAACGCCGGCGACCCGGCGGGTTGGACCGAGCTCGTCCCGGAAGGCGACACGGTGCTGCGGTCCCTCACCCCGGTCGGCCGGCACCTGTACCTCAGCGAGTTCGACCGGACCTTCGCCAAGGTCCGGATCATCGACCGCTCGGGCGCCACCGCCGGTGAGGTGCCCCTCCCCGGCTGCGGAGCGCTCGCCGCTCCCTTCTTCGCCCTGACCGCCCTGGCCTACGGCGCCCACACGGACGACTTCGTCTTCGCCTTCTCCACGCTGACGAGCTCCTGGGGCGTCTACCGGCACCGTCCCGGCGAGACGGAGGTCGAGACGCTCTCGGCGCCGACGGTCGCCCTCGAGGCCGAACTGGAAGCGGGATGGGCCGTCGCGTCCGACGGCGTGGCGGTCCCGTACCACGTGGTGCGCCCGGCCGGAAGTGACCCGACGTGTCCGGCGCCGACACTGATCTCCGCGTACGGCGCGGCGAACGTGCCCCTCCTGCCCCAGTACCAGCCCGACATGGCCGCCTTCGTCGCCGCAGGCGGCGTCCTCGTGCAGGCGTACCTGCGCGGGGGCGGGGAATTCGGCCGGGACTGGTACCAGGCGGCGCACCGGGAGAAGCGGCACGTCCGCGACGCCGACCTCGTCGCGGTCGCCGAGCACCTCATCGCCGAGGGCCTCACGAGCGCCGACCGGCTCGCGCTGACCGGTGGATCCGACGGCGGACTCATGTGCGGAGTCGCCGTCACCACGCGGCCCGACCTGTGGCGCGCCGTCCTGCCGCGGGAGCCTCTCCTGGACCTCATCGGCGGCACCCGCGACCCCTACCTCGACTTCGTCATCCGCAAGGCCTGGGCCGACCCGGACGATCCGGCGGAGGTCCGCCGCCTCCTCCGGCTGTCGCCGTACGAGCTGGTCGGCCCCGGCGCCTTCCCGGCGGTCTACGTCCAGGCCGGGGCGACCGATCCGCGGTGCCGGCCCTGGCACGCGCGCAAGTTCGCCGCACGGATGCAGGCCGCCCAGGAAGGGGAGGCGCCGATCCTGCTGCACGTCTTCGACAACGCCGGCCACGGCGCGGCGACGCCCCATGACGTCGCGGTCGCGCAGGACGCCGAATGGCTGGCGTTCCTGGTCAGGACGCTCGACCTGCGGGGCCCCGTCAGTCGTCCGGAACCGACCTGAGGGACATCAGGCGCAGTTGCAGCATGGCCGAGAGGCGCGTGTTCGGGTCGCCGAGGTCGACGCCGCCGACCTCGGCCGCCCGCCGAAGCCGGTAGCGGAACGTGTTGGGGTGCACGAACATCGCGGCGGAGGCCACCGCGACGTCGCCGAAGGCGTCGAGCCAGGCGCGCAGCGTCTCGACGAGACTGGTCTGGTGCTCCTTGTCGTAGGCGACGATGCGCGCGACGGGGCCGCTGGGGATGTCTCCGCGGGGAACGAGATCGGCGAGTTCGAGCAGCAGCGCCTCGACGTGGACGTCGTCCAGGCGGGCCACCTGCCGCCCGGCGACTCCTGATCGCAGGACGCGCAGGGCCCGTTCGGCGCCCGAGCGCGACCGGGCGAGCGCCGAGCTGTCCGGGGCGAGCCGTCCCACCCCGATCAGCGGGCGCAGCCGGGACCCGACGCGGGCCAGGAACTCGGTGGCGACCAGGACCGCGCGCTCCTCGGCGTCCTGCCGGTTCTGCGGAAAGGGGAGGATGCCGTAGGAGACGTCGCCGATCAGCGCGGCGGCGGCGCGCGGGTGCATGGCGGACAGGTGCATGGCGAACGCGTCGGCGAGCCGCTTCCGTTCGGTGGCGAGCTGCGCGGGCAGGGGGCTCTCGGCGGCCGAGCCGACGACGGTGAGCGCGAGGACGACCGCCCGCTCGTCCTTCAGGCCGAGGCGGCGCACCGCCTCCAGCGACCGCGGTCCGCTTTCGAGGGCGGTGCTCAGCAGCTCCGCCCGCACCCGCCGCTCCATGTCCGCGTCGGCGCGCTGCCACACCATGTGCATCGCGACGAGCTTGGACGCCTCGTAGAGCGCCTGCCCGCGCTCCTCGCTCAGGGGCTCGGGAACGACCACCCAGATCGTGCCGAGGATCTCGTCCCCGGCGCGCACCGCGATCGCCGCGCGGGGGAGGGCGGGCGGCTGCGTCGCGTCGTCCGTCCTGGGCAGGGGCGCCACGAAGACGGGGCCGTCGCTGCGGTAGATCGCCTGGAACACCCCGCGCTCCTCCAGGATGCGGGTGTACTGCTCCGGGACCTGCCGGCCCAGGATCGTCTGGACCCGGGACAGGTCCGCCTCCTCCTGCCGGCTCGAGAAGGCCAGCAGGCGCGAGTTGCGGTCCTCGATGGTGACGGGTGCGTTGAGCAGCGCGGCGATGGCGTTGGCGACCGCGAAGAGATCACCGGACGGGATCCGGCCGAACGCGTCGGAACCGGCGTCGTACAGGCCGCTGTCGGCGGTCAGGGTCCGGAGCATCCCCGTCAGGTGCGTCCACGACGCGCCGCGGGCGAACGCGAGGACCGCCACCCCCGCTCCGCGCGCCGCCGCGACGAGCCGCTCGTCGGCCTCCACGGGCGCGCGAACCACCAGCCCGGCGGCGCTGCGCCGCCCGAGCTGGGTCACGACCCGCGCGATGTCGGCGGGATCGTGCAGGCCGACGCCCATCACCAGCGCGTTGCTCGGCAGCTCGGGCTCGTCGAGCGGGTCGTAGATCACGACGCCGCCGATGTCGCCGGCGAGCTCGACGTCACCGCAGACCACGTCGAGCAGCGTGGTGCCGAGTTCTTCCAGGACGCGCCCGAGGCTGGCCCGCGGGAGGCTGGTCACGGGGAGGAGCATGCGCCCGAAGCTAGCGCGGCGCGTGCGGGTCGTCGTTCGTACGGCATGACGAAATCACGCTATCCGATCTGTCCAAAAGGACAGGAAAGGATCATCAGGTCGGAACGGGGGCCCATGTCTTGGTGACCGTGACGGCGTCCAGGATGTCGGGGATCGGAGTGACGCCGAGTCCCGGTCCGGTCGGCACGGCGAGGTGCCCGTCCTCAAGGCGGAACGGCGGCGTGATGTCGGTCCGGTAGTAGCGGTCGGACGCGGAGGTGTCGCCGGGCAGGAGGAATCCGGGCAGGGCCGCGAGCGCCACGTTGGCGGCGCGCCCCACTCCCGTCTCGAGCATGCCGCCGCACCAGACCGGAACGTCGTGCGCCGCGCAGACGTCGTGGATCCGGCGGGCCTCGAGGTAACCGCCCACGCGGCCCGGCTTGATGTTCACGACCCGGCAGGCTCCGAGCGCGATCGCGTCGGCGGCGGCGCGGGCGGAGACGATCGACTCGTCGAGGCAGATCGGCGTGGTGATCCGCGCGGCGAGCTCCGCGTGCCCGACGAGGTCGTCCTCCGCCAGCGGCTGCTCCAGCAGCAGGAGGTCGAACGGGTCGAGCCGGGCCAGGTGCCGGGCGTCGCCGCGCCGGTAGGCGGTGTTGGCGTCGACCTGCAGCGGGATGGCGCCGAACCGTTCGCGCACGGCCCGGACCGGCTCGACGTCCCAGCCGGGCTCGATCTTCAGCTTGATCCGCAGGTAGCCCGCCTCCAGGTATCCGGCGACCGTGTCGAGCAGGGCGGGGATCGACTCCGCGATCCCTACCGACACCCCGCACGGCACGGTGTCCCGAACGGCGCCGAGGGCCTGGCCGAGGGCGACGCCGCGGGCGCGAAGATCCGCGTCCAGGATCGCCGTCTCCAGCGCCGCCTTGGCCATGCGGTGACCCTTGAACGGCGCCAGGGCCGGGGCGACCTTGTGCGCGTCCAGGTCCGTCACGCCGGCCAGCGCCGGCACCAGGAAACGGCTCAGGACGTCGGCGGCGGCGTGCGTGTACTCCGAGGAGTACAGGGGCGCCGTCCCCGCGCCGCACTCGCCCCATCCCTCGGCCTCGTCGGTGACGGCGCGCAGCAGCAGCGCCTCCCGCACGGTCTCCGTGCCGAACGACGTCCGGAAGGGCGACACGAGCGGCACCTCGATGGTGCGGATCTCGACCCCGGTGAGCTTCACTGCGTCTCCTGCCTGTCCAGGACGTACCAGCCCGTGCGGTCGAAGCCGCGCACCCGCGCGCCTTCGGTGAGCAACTCGCCGAGAACCTCCCGTACCGCCGTGCGCCACTCCGCGGCGCAATCCGGGTCGCTCAGCCGGAGGGCCTCGACGTCGCCGGGGACGCCGACGAGCACGGTGCGCGCGTCGGCGCGCCCGGCGACCGGCCCGCCCGTGGCGGAAACACCCAGCGCCACGGACGCACCCGCCGCGCGGGCGGCCCCCGCGTCGGTCAGTCTGGGGCCGCCGTCGCATGCCGCCCCGACCTCGGGCGCCTCCAGCCGCCACCGGACCAGGACCCGGTCGGTGTCGTCGCTGCGGTTGATGTCGTCGTCCATCGGACCGTAGAAGTTCGACAGGTACTCGGTCGGATCGGCGGCCAGCTTGGCGATGTTGAAGTACGCGTTGCGGCGCACCAGGGGATCGTAGGTCCAGCAGATCTCGCCGACACCGCGCAGCATCGCCCAGGCACGTTGATGCAGCTTCAGCGCGAAACCGACGTTGCGCCCCTGCACGTGCGTCAGCACCCCGGCGATGTGACTGTGCAGAGCCTCGCGCGCCGGTGGGGAGAAGAAACCGAAGCAGGCCCCCACCAGCTCCCCGCCGTCGAAGGCGCCGCTCACGTAGCTGCCCGCCTTCGCCATCGCGCGCAGCAGGTCGGCCGTCACCGGAGGATTGTTCTCGCCCGTGCGCCAGATGCGCTCGTACAGACGGCGGACGGCCTCGAGCTCGCCGACCCTGTCCAGGGGGCGGATGTCGACGCCCGCGGCGTGCGCGGCGGCCTCGGCCGCGGCGCACGCCGCGTCGACGGGCTGGGACTCGCGACGGTCGCGGATGAGATCAGTCACGCCGGCCATGGTTCCAGCCGGTCCCGTCCCGCAGATGGTCCGAAAGCACCGGACGACGGGGCCCGGTTCGTCCGGACGGACAACCCTCCGCCGCCAGCAGCTCGGCGACGAGCGCGGTGAGCAACCGCGTCCGCTTCGGCAGCTCCGCCACGAACAGGTGCTCGTCATCGGCGTGCGCACCCCCGCCGACCGCCCCCAGCCCGTCGAGGGTGGGAGTGCCGACACCCGCGGTGAAGTTTCCGTCGGAGGCGCCGCCGACGGCCACCGAAGCGAGCGGACCGATCCCGAGGCCGTCCGCGAGCCGGCGCGCCCGCTCGAACAGGTCCCTCGACGCGGCGGCCGGGAGCGGCGGCCGGTTGGGGCCGCCCCGGACCTCCACGCCGCCGCCGGGCAGCACCGGCCGCAGGGCCTCCATCGCCGCATGGACGCGGTGCTGCTCGGCGGCTTCCCGCACCCGGACGTCGACCTCGAAGCGCGCCGCTGCGGGAACGGTGTTCGCCGTCGTGCCCGCCTCCAGGCGGGTCGGCGTGACGGTCGTGCCCAGCGCGGGATCGCCCAGCTCGACCACGGCCATGATCTGGTGCGCCGCCTCGACGGTCGCGTTCACCCCGCGCTCCGGCTCCAGGCCCGCGTGCGCGGCCTTTCCCCGCACCAGCACCTCGTAGCGCGACACGCCCTTGCGCTCGGTCTTCAAGGCCCCGCCGGGCCCGGCGGCTTCCAGCACCAGCGCGGCCGCGCACCGCCGCGCCTCGCTCTCGATGAGCTCCCGCGACGAGGGCGACCCGGGCTCCTCGTCGCCGGTGACGAGGAGGGTCACGCCGTCCAGGTCGTCCAGTGCCGCCAGCGCGTGGAACGCCATCACCAGCCCCGCCTTCATGTCGAAGCACCCCGGCCCGCGCAGCACCCCGTCGCGGACCTGGAACGGGTGCGTCTCCAGCGAGCCGATCGGCCACACCGTGTCGTGGTGCCCGACCAGCAGCACGCGCGGTTCGGCGCCGAAGCGCCACCGGACATGGGTGCGCCCGTCGATGACGACGCGCTCCGCCTCCGCCCCCAGGAGCCGGGCGCCGACCTCGGCGACCGCCTCCGCGCTGCGGGCGACCGCGGCCAGATCGTCGGACGGGGACTCGCAGCACACGAGCCGTTCGATGTCGGCGATCATCGTGGCCTCGCCCGCACGGACCCGTCGCGGGTCGCGGTTCGCCACGGCACGGCCTTCTGTCACGGTGGACACCTCCGGTCGACGCATCGCTCAAGCTTCGCGAGTCGCGCCGCGGGCGGACCTGTCCTGTCGGCCAACAATGGCGCGCGAGGTTGGGAACCGGCGATGAAACCGGGCGGCTCTCTGGGCCGCTCGTGTCAGGAGCCGACCGCCGCGCGTTTGCGGGCGCCCCGGACCGCCGCGGAGAGCGTGGCGATGTCGTAGGCGCCGACGTGGCGCCGTCCGTTGACGAAGAAGGTCGGGGTTCCGGAGACGCCGCTCACGTCGGCCGAGTCGACGTCCTCGGCGATCCGCCCGGCACCGGTGTGCCGGCGCAGGTCGGCGCGGAACCGGTCGACGTCGAGGCCGATCTCGCCGGCGTAGCGGACCAGGTCCCGGGGGCGCAGCGCGTCCTGGCGGTCGAGCAGCAGGTCGTGCATCTCCCAGAACCGGCCCTGCGCGGCGGCCGCCTCGGCGGCCTCGGCCGCGAGCTGCGCCTGGGGATGGATGTCGTTGAGCGGCAGGTGGCGCCACACGTACCGGACGTCCCCATAGTCGGCGAGCAGTTCCCGGACGACGGACTCCGCCCGTCCGCAGTACGGGCATTCGAAGTCGCCGTACTCCACCACGGTCACCGGCGCGTTCGCGGGACCGCGGACGTGGTCGCGCTCGGGCTCGACCGGTGCGGCCAGGTCGATGATGCTCTCCGCCGTCCCGAGCAGCGCCCGCAACCGCCTGCGCGGAGGCAGCAGCGCGGTCACGCGGACGACGACCCAGGTCACGAGCGTGGCGCACAGGGCCGCGGACAGCACGCCGATCTTGGCCTCCTCCAGCCGCTCACCGGTGAAGGAGAGCGTCGCGATCAGCAGGGCCACGGTGAAGCCGATGCCGGCGATCGCGCCGCCGCCGCCGACCGCTGCCCATCCGACCGGCGGACGCAGCCGGCCCCGGCTCACCCGGGACACCAGCCATGAGGCCCCGAGGATCCCGACCGGCTTCCCGGCCACGTAGCCGATCACGATGCCGAGCGTCACCGCCGAGGTGAAGGCGCGGCCGAGGAACCCGGCGGTGATCGTGACGCCCGCGTTGGCCAGCGCGAACAGCGGCACGACCGCGTAGCTCGCCCACGGGTGGATGAGCAGCTGGAGCCGCTCGTTCGGGGAGATCGCCGCGGCCACCCCGGTCCGCGCCGACCGGGCGAACTCCGGGGTGGGCTGCTCCCGGAACAGCCTGAAGACCTCGGTGGCGCGTTCCAGGTCGTCGCGCGCCGCCGGGTGGGCGTACGTCAGCAGTCCCATGACCAGGCCGACGACCACCGGCTCCACCCCGGCGGACTGGACCGCCGCCCACGCGGCGACGCCCAGCACGACGTACACCGGGATCTGCCGCACCCCGAGGGCGCGCACCAGCACGGTCACCGCGAGGATGCCGACCGCCAGCAGCAGCGGCGGCAGCGCGATGTCGCCGCTGTAGACGACCGCGATCACCGCGAGCGCGATGACGTCGTCCACGACGGTGGCCGTGAGCAGGTACGTGCGCAGCCGTGCGGGGAAGGCCCGTCCGACCAGCGCGAGCACGCCCAGCGCGAACGCAGTGTCGGTCGACATCGCGATGCCCCACCCGTGGGCGGCCGGACCGCCGGCGTTGAAGGCCAGGTAGACGGCCACCGGCACGACCATCCCGCCGACACCGGCGGCCAGCGGCAGCGCGAACCGCCGCCGGTCGCGGAGCTCTCCCATGTCGAACTCGCGGCGCGCTTCGAGCCCCACCACGAAGAAGAACACCGTCATCAGGCCGCTGTTGACCCACTGCCGCAGATCCTGCGAGAGCCCGGCGCCCCCGAACCGGACGGACACCTGCGTCTCCCACACCCGCTCGTAGGAGGACGCGTCCGCGTTCGCCCAGACCAGTGCGGCGACCGTCGCGGCCAGCAGGACCACGGCGCCGCCCGTCTCGGTGCGCAGGAACTCCCGCAGCGGGGTCCGCAGGTTGCGCGCCCACGCGGTCCGGTCGGCGAACGATCCGGAGGGCGGGCCCGCTCGGCGCTCCGTCATCGCTGGACGCTCACCCGGGCCCCTCCTCGCCCGGCAGCCGGACGCGCAGGGCGACCGTCCCGGTCAGGTCGATCCAGGCCGAGTCCGGCGTCCGGACGTAGCGCAGGAGGACATGGCCGCATCCAGGGCAGCGGGCGACCAGGCCGGGCGCCCGGTCGTACACCCGCAGCTCGGCGATCGGGCCGGTGAGCCCGCAGTTGACGCAGCGGCCGGTGGCCGCCGTGACGTCCACGGCGAACAGCTCGCTCAGCGGGCCGGCCAGGGCGTTGCCGTCCACATGATCCATGGGACCGGGGGCGTCCTCCCGGCGGGGCACGTTCATCTCGCTCAGCCTCCGTTCAGCCGAACCGTTCGGTCTTGATCCGCCGCGGGTCGTGACCGCGGGCGAGCAGCATGTCGGCCGCCGACTCCACGAACCCCGTCGGCCCGCAGACGAAGCAGTCACGGTCGGGCGGGCCGTCCCCGAGATCGGCCGCCGTCAGCCGGCCGGGCGGGCGGGGCCAGCCGCCGGGGGCCGCCCGGGTGTAGACGTACGCGACCTCCAGCCCGGGCTCGGGACGCCGCAGCTCGTCGGCATAGAACACGTCCTCGGGCGTGCGCGTGGAGTACACCAGCCGGAACCGCGTTCCCGCCCCGGCCAGGCGGCGGGCACGGACCATGGCCATCAACGGCGCGATCCCGGAACCGCCCGCGACCAGCAGGACGTCCCGCCCCGCCTCGGGCCGCCACACGAACCAGCCGCCCACCGGACCCCGGATCTCGACCGGATCACCCTGGCCGAGCACATCGGTGAGATACGGGGAGACCTCACCGTCCGGGACCCGCTGCACGGTGAGCTCCACCCGATCGGGCGCGGAGAGCGAGTAACTGCGCTGCGCGGCATACCCGTCCTCCGCGGTCAGCCGCACGTCGACATGCTGACCGGCCAGATGCCCCGGCCAGCCCGGCACCTCGAAGACGAGCGTGCGGGCCGTTTCCGTCTCCCGGCGCGTCCCGGCCAGCCGCGCCACGCGCCACGCTAGTCGCCCTGGTACCGCTGCTCGCGCCATGGGTCCCCGTAGTCGTGGTAGCCGGCGGTCTCCCAGAAGCCCGGCTCGTTCTCGTTCAGCAGGTCGATGCCCCGCAACCATTTCGCCGACTTCCAGAAGTACAGGTGCGGAACCAGAAGCCGCACTGGCCCCCCATGCTCCGGCGCCAGGTCCTCCCCGTCGTAGCGGTAGGCGATCCAGGCCTTCCCGTCGAGCAGATCCTCAAGCGGCAGGTTGGTGGTGTACCCGCCGTACGAGGACACGAGCGCGAAATCGGCCGCGGTCTCCACGTCGGCCAGCAGGACGTCCAGCGACACCCCCTGCCAGTCCGTGCCGAGCTTGGACCACTTGGTGACGCAGTGAATGTCCACCCGCGGCTTCTCGAACGGCAGATCCAGCAGCTCCCGCCACGTCCACCGGTATTGCCGCCCGGTCTCCGCGGTCACCGTGAGCTCCCACTCCTCCGGAGGGATCCGCGGGGTCGGACCGGCCGACAGCACGGGAAAATCCTCGGTCAGGTACTGCCCGGGCGGCAACTGGACCGCAGCCTCGCGCCGCCGCCCATGGAACCCAGGCGAAACGACCCCCATCACAGCCTCCCCTCATCAGGCAGAACGGACCCCGTCCTCTGGCCCTTCCTTCCCCAACCCACCGACCCCGATGCGGCCCCCACCCTGGTCACCACCGACCCCGCGCCGACTGGGCACCCGCTCCTCCTGGAGCGGCACAGGCCAGCCTGGCGAACGCCCCACAACCTCAGCGCCGCCCTCACTACGTCAAGCCCGTTGGCGAAGTGTCCGGGAGAGTGCCGACGCGGAAGGGCGGAAGCGCTGCTTTTAGGTACGGGTGAGGAGGACGCTCCGGACCTGCGAGCGGACGAGAGCGCGGTCGAAGACGCGGACGTCGTCGATTCCGCCTCGCCAGTGGTCGATGGGGCGGCCTTGTTCGAGGGCCCGGCCGATTTCCAGCGGACCCGTCGCGCGCACCAGCCTGCGGCACGACCGGGTGGCCGAGAGTTCCCCGTTCACGTAGAGCCGCAACTGCCGCGTCTTCAAGTCGTACACCGCGGCGAGGTGCGTCCATGTGCCGGCCTTCGGCCGCTCCCGGCTGAAGACGGTCTGGTCGCCGTCGGCCCACCCGGTGGCCTGGTTCGGGACCAGGATCGCCCACCTTCCCTTGTCGGAGTCGTAGCTGAGCAGGAAGACGTCGAAGTCGCCGTGGTGCACGCTGAGCACGGTGCCCCAACCGTCGCCGGCGTCGAGCCGAACCCAGGCGGTGACGGTGAAGTCCAGATCCGTGCGGAACACCGCGTTCTGGGCTGTGGTGTGGGCGGTGCCGTCGAGCAGCAGCGCCTGCCCGCTGGGCGCGGCGATCCGACTCGCTCGGCCGGCCGTTCTCAGCGGATGGCGGCCTTCGGAGTCCGCGGCGAGGTCGTTTTCGGGATCGTCGAACCGCCACCAGGCCACCGGCTCGGCCGCCGGGGCCGCCGGGGCCGCGAGCGGCGGCGCCGCGGAGCCGCTCAGAAGGAGCAGCATGGCGGCCGACAGCGCGACCGCGTATCGCCGGATCCGGTTGCGCGGCCTGTTCGCGGCCGCTCTCGGTTGTGGTCGAACCGGCCTGGTGTCGACCAGGAGGAAGGTCTGCGCGGGGGGCATCGCGTGGGCTGGCGACCCGTCACCGGCCAGGCGGTCGTAGGCTGCCAGCCATTGCGCTGCCTCCGTCACGGCTTGTTCGGGGCCGAGGCAGGCGCGGACGAATGCTTCGACGGTTTCTCGTCGTGGCAGGGTGTCGCCGGTGAGGGCTTGGGCGATGGTGCTGCGGGGCAGGGTGTCGCCTGCCGCCTCCGCCCGCCGCTCCAACTGCCGGTAGGAGAACCCCGAGCGCCGCTTCAGATGGCGCAGGGCGTCCATCAACTCTTCGGCGTCGCGAATCCGAGGTGGTCGGGGGCCGGTCGGGGGTCTGCCGTGTGACCGAGAGCGACGCTGTGCCTTGGGCCGGTCCGGATGTGAGCGGTGATCGCCAGTGCCGGTTCCGAGGGTGGACCGGGGCGATGCCCCCAAGTCGTTGCCCTCGGCGAGCCTGTCGTACGCGGCCAGCCACTGCGGGGTTCCCATCATGGCTTGTTCGGGGCCGAGGCAGGCGCGGACGAATGCTTCGACGGTTTCTCGTCGTGGCAGGGTGTCGCCGGTGAGGGCTTGGGCGATGGTGCTGCGCGGCAGGGTGTCGCCCACCGCCTCCGCCCGCCGCTCCAGCTGCCGGTAGGAGAATCCCGACCGCTGCTTTAGGCGACGCAGGGACGAAACGAACTCTCCGCCGGACCGCATGTCCTCCGGAAGAAAAATCTCCTGCGCCATGTTCCCCCTGCCGCCCGAATGGCACCCGCCGCCTATGCAAAGAATGATGGCCGCAGTCAAAGATCTCTGACAAGGGCGATTTCGGCGGGTAACGCTGCGTCGCCGGATCGTGTCCACAGGTGATCATTGTCGATGTCCGGGAACCGGCGCCGTCCGACCGGCCGTCCGGCGCTGTCCGGGACACCGCTCTTATCCCTTTGTGCAGGCCACACCTGGTGTCCCGGACGAAAATCCCCTTGTGGTGCAGCCGCCTCCGAAGCACGTTGCTGATGGACGCGGAAGGGCGCGTCCAGGCTCGTCCACGGTGAGGAAAGGAGGTCTCTTCGGCTGGCCTGCGTACGCCGACAAATGCTTCGAGTGACGGATTTCAGCCCTTTACTCGGAGGTGGTGCGACCGGCCGGCCTTCAGAAGATTCGCCGCACAGTCGAAAAGGAGACGAAGATGGCAGCTTTCCGCACGAAGAAGATCACCCGGCTCGGTCTGACGACCGTCGCCGCCATCGGCCTCGGCGTGGGCGCGGCCGCCTCGCCGGTGCAGGCGGCGCAGACCGCTCCCGCGCGACCCGCCGTCGCGGGGCCCAACTGCGGCTGGACTCCCGCCACCAACGGCAGCGGGTCCATGCGCACCGACAAGCCGATGAAACTGCGGGAGGGCCCGTCGGCCACCTGCGACACCATCGGGTGGACCTCCATGCCCACGAACCAGAAGCTGTGGGCCCGGTGCAAGTTCGTCAACGACGCGGGGAACACCTGGTACTACGTCCGTCCGGAGCCGCCGGCGGGGGAGTACTGGGACCCGGGCTGGATCTTCTCCGGGAACGTCACCGGCGTCCCCTCGGGGATCCCCAAGTGCTGAGCACGTCCTAGGGGCGCGCACGATCTGATCCGTTGATCGGATCGCGACCGCCGGCGGGGGTCGCCCACCACGGGCGGCTCCCGTCGGCGTCGTCGGCTTCCATCGCGTTGAACTCGTACACGGCCTCCGTAGACGCAACCCCAGCGCGATGTGTCCTCGGTGATGGGCCCCTCAGCGGCCGTCACTGATCCGAGTGCTAGGAGCCGTTGAGGGCCGCCGGGTCATCCTCTCCTTGCCTTCCGACTCCCCAGATGCCGCCGGGCACGGCGGCCAGGTCGTACACCGCGGTCCCGGCGGGGATCGTCACGGGCTCCCATTGGCCGCCGCTGTAGCGGTACGGGGGCTTCTCCGGCGGCGCGGACGCCTCCGGCGCGACCAAGGGGGTCCCGGACGCGTCCACGGTCAGGTCGCCGAGGTCGGGGTACCCGGCCGGGGGCGCGATGTAGGTCCATGCGGTGCCGTTCCAGTGCGCCAAACGCTTGGCCGTGATGCCCCAGACGTCGTTCGCGGCGACCGGGACGACCTTGCGGAACCAGTCGTTGACCGCGGGCGGCGGGACGTTCTTCCAGACCGCGCCGTCGAAGTGCGCGGCGGCGGGCACCTGCTGCACGCCGTCCTTGTAACCGACCGCCCATGCGTCGGACGAGTTGAGCGCCTGGAGGTCGGCGACGTAGTCGAGCCCGGGCACGTCGACAGCGGTCCAGGTGTCGCCGGTGCGCTTGAACAGCCCGTTCCCGGACTCCAAGTCCCAGGTGCCGGCGAAGGTGCCCGCCGGGCCGGTGGCGAGCATGGTGACGTACTTGGCCGGAGCCGCGACCTTCTGGAACGCCGAGCCGTCGAAGCGGGCCACGTAGGTGCTCCACCTCCCGCTGGCGCCGAGTCCGCCGGCGATCCAGGTCTCGCCCGCGCCCGAGGCGACTTGCGCGATCTCGCCCTGGCCCGTCCAGCCGTTGATCGGATACTCCTTCCACGACGAGCCCGCCCAGCGCCGCACGACCGGGTTCCCGTCGTTGTACACGGGGCACAGATCGCCCCAGTGCAGGCAGTACTTGCCCTGCACGCCGCCGACCCAGACTCCGCCCGCGCCGTCGGCGGTGACGTCGTGGAGCCGCGCCGTCGGCCACAGGAAAGGCAGGGAGGCCGGACGCAGCTCGGGGGCGGCCGCGACGGCGGGTGCGGGAAGAGACGCGATGGCGACGGCGATGCCGGCCGCGATGGCACGTTTCATGCGAGCACTATCCAACGAATTCCAAAAAAACACCAGTGTCTACTGGAACGGTCGACCCGGTCGCATGCGGACAATGCGGCGCCGCCCTCGCCGGCTCCTCAATGGGCACCCTCACAGTCCGATCACCGTTCTCCACAACGCCCTGCGGCATGGCCGGCCCGATCCGCGGTCACTACTCCTGCCCTGGGCTGCTTGCCGCGTGGTCCACCGGCGCGTCCAGCCACCCCCGTACGACGGTGAGGTCTTCCTCGGAGAACACCGTCTCGCTGGAGTCGATCCGCTTCAGGACGCTGCGTACGAACGCCTCGCCGATCTCCTCCGCGGTCGGCGGGGGGTCGCGGTAGAGCGGGGAACCGCCTCTAGAGGCGCCGTTCATGACGAACCCGATGTGCTGGCGGCTCACCCGCAGGCCCCCGTCCGCGAGCCTGTCCCGCGACCAGGCAGTGCACTTGGTCATGTTGAACGTGTGCTCGGACGCGTAGTCGGAGAGCGCGCCGTAGACGGCGGGCCACCAGTCCTGGGGGAGCTGGGGCAGGTTCATCAGGTCGCCGAGACGCTCGATCGGCTCCGGCACCGGCACTTTCTGCGTGCCGCCCTCGGGCGGCTGGTGCCGGTTTCCGTCCCACAGCAGGTGCTGGGACATGGTCAGGCCCGGCAGGTTCAGGCTCCACAACGCCCTGGAGAAGCCGCCGAGACCGAACCAGTTCGGACCGATCGCGGCGGCGCCCAGTTCATCGCGCACTTGCTGCGCCAGCGCCGCGAGGTTGAGCGGTTCGGCGGCGCCGTTGTACTCACGCGACACGATCGATCTGAAAGACTCGTAGGCACCGGATCTATGGGCGGCGACGGTTCCTGGATGTCCGGTGCCGTCGCTTTCCGGCGTGATCTCTCCGCTCGGGTCGTCGTCGAGGTCGATGGATTCGCCTTGGACGAGCGCGAGCATCTGATGACCGTTGAGTACCTGGTCGGCGATCGAGGTGTACGCCTCGGCCGCGTCCAGCGGCGACATGATGAGCGTACGCCGGTCCGCGCGGCGCAGCCGTTGGAGCAGCGGCGTCATGTCGGAGTCGCCCGAGGCGATGATGAACTCCTCGCACACCGGCTCCGTCGACAGCGCGTCGATCGCGTCGACGACCACCCTGATGTCCGCTCCGTTCTTCGTCGCGTTGTATCGCGGGCAGTCGACAATCTCGAACCCGGCCCGCACGAACGCGCCCCGGTAGCGGGAGAAGTACTTGCGCTCCGTACCCATCGGGACGTAACCGCTGGGATTCAGGTAGCACCGCAGCACGAGCCATCGCCGCCGCGCGCCGGTCTCCGAGATCTCCGATAGCCGCCGCAGCCACGCTCCGGGGTCCGTCGCGAATCGCTCGGCCGCCAGTGGATCCAACTCGCACAGGCCGCTGAAGACATTGTCAAAGTCCAAATACAGTGCAGTCCGCATATGGTGCATGGCAGTAATCTAGCGCCATCGCATCTCCTGAGGCCAGATGGCTGATCCTGGTTGCATGGGTGTTCAGTGAGCCTTTTTTGGTGCGCTCCTCCCGGACGCAGGCTCCACGCGTTGATGGACAAGGTCCACTGGGATTACCCGGCTCCAGAATGAATTTGCTGCTGAACTCGGGAAGGCCGCTATCGTTCGTTGCCCGCTCGTCGGTTTCTGAATCCCAAACCAGGGGCTGAAGACGAAGGGTGGCCGTTGTCGGTCTCGGCTGTTCGGGGCCGGGTGGTGCAGGCCGCTTTAAAGATCGTGTTGGCGGCTGGTGTCCATACCCGGCCGTGCCTCTAGCAGGAGGCCTTTGCCCGTGCTTTGCTAATCGCATTCGACCGTTACGGCATTGCGGTCGACCCAGGGGGATGCGCACGTGCCGCGCGGCGGGGCGTGCGGCAAGGAGGGACAATGCCTCTTACGTCGAAACTCTTCCGCGACGACGTGGCGCTGCAGAAATGCCTGGTGTCGGACGCCGGCCACGTCACACCCGGCGCCCGGGGCGACCACGTCTCCAAGATCCAGGCCGCGCTCGTCACGTTGGGCGCCGGCGTGATCGCTCCTGACGAGATCGAGGGGATGCTCTACGGCCAGACGACGGCGCGGACCGTACTGGCCTTCAAAGGACCACCGCGCAACATTCTGGGCCCCGGCCAGACGACGCCGGACAACATCGTCGGCAAGAAGACCATCGCCGCGCTGGACAACGAGCTCGTGGCGTTCGAGAACAGACCGCCGCCCGCCGTGTTCAGCCTGTTCGTCTCTCTGACCCATGAAGGATCTCCCCACGACCACAGCACGTGCCCGAGGGACGCCGGCGGGCGCCTGGTCGACCACATCGCCACGCCGATCAACCCGGGCCTCGGGCGGAAGGTGAACATCGGCGGCGAAGGGGAGACCCGGTACCAGGGCTTCGAGGATTTCGTCACCGACTCCGGAGTCATCGGCGGACCACCTCGCCCGCTGACCGACGCCATTCCCCGCGACACGGTAACCGACATCGCACTGCGGTCCGCGCCCATCACGCCTCGCGGAGAGAGCGAGATACGCCGGATCGCGGCGTCCGGCGCGCGCCTCACGATCGCCACGAACGCGTACACGCTGCCGAAGATGGAGCAGATCGTCCAACGGCTCGGCGGGACCGTCATCGAGCGCATCTCACTGCCGGACACCTCGGTCCCGGACGGACTCGGCTACCAGATCCTGGTCGTCGTACTCCCGCCCAAGTTCTGACCCAAAGTCAACACGACACGGCTCGCACCGAGTTCCTTGCGGTGCCTCCGGTCATCCCGTGAGCATCCTGCCTACGACGTGCTCATCAGCCGCCGACCTCTACGCCATAGCCGAACCAGTACCCGCACGGCCTCCATTCAGGGGCCGGGATGGAGGTATCCCCTTCCGAGATGGGAGGGAAGTACTCGATATCTACCCATGGTTGGAGCCACACCCCAGGCCGCCCCGAGGCGATGAGCGCGTCGGCGTCCACGACCACACGCCAGGCGAAACTCCCGTCCCAAGTGGGCGGTAGCCCGAAAGGCCCAGGACTGTCTGTCGCCGGCTGCACGCTGAACCAGCCGGCCGATTCCGGGTCCGGTGCTCCGATGTTGAAGCGTAGAGACGCATCCATGCCAGGACCGCGGAACTTGAACAAGATTTCGCGGCCGCCGTCGGAGAGGTCGAGGTAGGTATCCGGATACGAGGTCCCTCCCCATCCCGACGGGAGTGGCCGGGAGAAGCGACCCTGTTCGCTGACGGCCGGTGTGAGACCAGGTGATCGCACGCGTCCCCGTAGGTGGTGGCGCTCGTACCCGCCCTCGGCCGGCATGATGATCTGCACGCCGGCTTGGACGTAGGCGTCCGCGGCCACCGTGAACTGGTCGGTCTCGACCCGGAACCACGAAGCCGGGGTCCCCTCGTCCGGCAGGATGTCGAATGTCGCGGTGACGGGGTCCGTGCCCGCGTTGTGGATGACGAAGTTGATCGTGCCGCGCAGCATCCCCGACCCGTCGTCGGCGACGTTCACATCGATCGGCGGGGTCTGGGTCAGTCCGCCTGTGTCCACCCAGATCTCCAGCTCACCCATGGTCGTCCCCTTCCGGCGGCCATCCGCCCGGGATCGGGATGTGGTCGATCAACACCGTGCGTTCGGTCAGCTCCGGCGGCTGCGCGCCGAGGCCCTCCTCCGGGGCCGCGAGATCGCCGAGCGGAGTCAGGTCTTCGACCTCCCGCACGCGCAGCCGCAGCGGCCGGCCTCCGGGCGGCAGCGGCAGCTCGATCGGCGCGCCGGACGCGTCGCCGGTCCGCGTGAACGTCGGCAGCGGGCGCCACGCGGGCAGGCCGGGGTCGGTGGCGGGGTCGACCGCGATCAGCTCCGGCGCCGGGCCGCCGTCCGGGGCCTCGTCGATGCCGACCTCGACTCGGTTCGGCGGCCGCGGCCCGACGCCGTGCACCCGGACGAGCAGCCGTCCCCCGGCGCGCTCGACGACGATCTCCCGGTCGGGCAGGAGCGGCACCCGCTCCGTCGTGGCCACCGGCGACAGTTCCAGCGCCGGCAGGCTGTACGGCTGGTAGCGGGCCACGGCCAGCCGTACGAAGGGCCGGTACGCGCGCATGTCGGCGGGCGGGGTCAGCGCCACCTCGGCGCGCCACGCGTCGCCCTGGAAGGTGACCGGGCACGCGATCACCGATGCGGTCAGCTCACCGCCGGGCAGCCGCACGGAACGCGCCTCACCGCCGAACCACTCGGCTCCCAGGTACCGGCCGACGCGCGGCGATGCGTAGACGGGGTCTCCGGCCAGCTCGGTGACCAGATGCGCGGCATCGCCGGGGCTCTCGGACGCGACCACGCCCAGGCACTCGCCCGCACCGGTCGCGTACCAGGGGCGGGCCAGCTCGACCACCAACCGGTTGCCGGAGCGGCGGCGTACGATCCGGTCTGGCCCGGTCTCCTCCGACCAACGGAAACCGGGCAGCACCGCAAGCACCTCGAGTTTCGGCGGCCGGGCGGACGACGGCACCACCACGGTGCGCGGCTCGCCCAGGAGCTCGAACGCCCCCGGCGGGTCCTCCGGGGCGAAGTACGGCCGGTAGCGGCTCACCGCCTTGGCGGTGTAGGTGACGTCGCGATGCCGGGTGTCACCGAGCTGGTGCGCGAAGCGCAGTCGCGGCGCCTGGTCACGGTCGACGTCCCGGTCGTGCACGTGGCCTGCCGTCATCGGCTGTACGGAGTCGTCCGACCATTCCTCCCAGGCGGCGGCGACCTCCACCCTGCCCGTGCTGGCGGTGTGCAGCCCGTCCTCGGCGAATTCCGCCGTGACGATGGCCGCCGTGTCGCCCTCGCCGCGAGTCGCCTGCAAATCCCGCCATACCGGGGCGATCCTGGGCCGGCGTACGGCGTGCACGGCGTGCACGGTCACCGGCGGCGAGAGCAGCGGGTGCCGCCCCCGGAGCGCGTTCCCGCTGGTGACTCCGCCGGGGGCGGCGCGCGGCCCGAGCCACTCGTGGACGGCGAAGTGCGGGAGGAAGCCCGGCGTGACCGTGGAGGAGAGCTCGACGTCGGCGCTCTCCCCGGGAGCCAGGTCGATCCGGAGCCGATCGTCGTTCTCCCAGCTGAGCGCGACCCCGGTGCCCTCGGGCACGTGGTCCCCGACCACGACGGTCTTGGAGTCGGTGCCCGGCCAGGGGCGCCAGTCCGCCGCCGACCACGGCCCGCCGGCGTACGCGGCCACCCCGGCGGCCGCCGGGTCCGGCAGAGAGAGCGCGGGCTGGTCGCCGGGCGCGACCCGCAACGCCTGCGCGGCGAGCCGCCAACTCTCGGCATCGGTCATCGAGTCGAATACGCCGTGCTGCTCGATCAGCGCGAACACGGCCGCCGGGGGATGCAGCGTGCAGGCGTCCCGGGCGGCGTAGCGGGGTTCGGCGGCGGCGAACTCCTCGGCGGTCATGCCCTGGTCGCTGCGGATCACCAGGTGGTCGACGGCCGCGCCCGGCAGCGGTGCGGAGTCCACGTGCAGGCGGGGCGGCGCCACCGGCTCGGCCCGGCGGTAGGCGATCTCGTCGCTGGCGCAGTCGTCGGTGACGGCGTCCAGATCAGGGCCGCCGCCGGCGATGTCCGCCACGCGCACGCGTAGGCGGTAGCGCCGGCCGAAACGGAGCCGGGGGAGCGCCCCCTCCGGCACGTCGAAGCTCCAGTCCAGGTTGTACGGGGCGGCCATGCGCGGGGCGGCGGCCTGCCAGGTCCGGTCGGGACGGTGGGCGAGTTCGGGAGGCGGCACCGCGAGGCTCCAGCCGTCCCACCGCACCACGATCTCGTCCGCGCGTATCACGCCGTCCTCGCCGCGTACGGCGGCCAGGTGCTTGACGTGGCCCTCCTCCCGGCGGCCCCGCCCGGTCCCGATCTCGATACGGTCGCCCGCCGCGTCGAGCACCGAGTAGGCGGCCTCGCGTGCGCACAACGACCGCCACCGGGGGTCGTCGGCGTCGAACACGTCCACTCGATAGCCGAGCACCAGATCGGTGGCGTCCAGTTCGTCCTCCGCGTTGCCGTCGGTGGCGTGGACGCGGTTGTGGGCGCGCAGGGCGGCCCGGTCGAGTCGGTCTTCGAACTCGCGTTGCCGGTCAGGGCGGATCAGCATCAGCCCGGCCGACCGTAACGCGGGCAGTTGTGCGCCCGGCCCGCTCGGCGCGGAGGGCCCGGCCGGATCAGTGCCGGAGGCGAGCAGCCGTGCGGCCGCCCGCAGTCCGATCACCCCGCCGTCCACGTCGAAGGTCGCGATCGCCCAGGGCGGCGTGTCGCGCGTCTCGTCCACCAGGTCGATCCGCGGTGCGTCCGACAGGTCGACGACCCCCCGCCGTACGTCACCGGCCCGTTCCGGGCCGGCACCCGGCCAGAATCCCTCCGTGTCGAGCTCGTACCACGTCCACGGCGAGGTGAGCACGAGGTCGGTGCCGTACGCGCGCACCGACAGCCGATCGCCGTCGGCCAGCTCGCCGGCGTCGATCAGCAGCTCGAATACCAGCCCGAGGTCACGCAGCACCTCCGGATGCTCGCGGATCAGCCCGAACGTGCGCCGGAAGTCCATGGCCGAGTCCAGCAGCGGCGAGTCCCGCGGCGGTTCCGGCGGAGGGACGGCGGCCCACGGCCGCAGATACCGCGCCAGGTCGGGGGCGCCGTCGGGTTCGGCCAGCGCCTCGCTCACCTCGCGGTACGTCAGGCCGATCCGCTGGGCGTCGCCATACCGGGGCGTCACCAGGGCGCTGTCCGGCTCACGCAGGCTCGCGAACAGCCTGGCCGCGTCGCCCCGGAACACGGCGTCCCAGACGTCCTGGCGGGCCACGGAGTCGTACAGCACCGGGCGGAACCGTGTCGCCTGGACGCCTGAGGGATTCTTGACGTACAGCCGGAAGTCCAGGTCGTCGAGCAGCATCCTCGGCCACGTGTCCAGGCCTTCGGCCGTCAGGGAGTCGCCGTCGAGCCTCGGAACCACGACGACCCGCAGCACGGCGGGCCGGCCGATCTCGTGGCCGGGCACGTCGGCCGGGGTGAGCAGGCGGTTCGGGACCGCGATCAGCACCAGGTCACTCATCGCCCCGGCCTCGGTAGAAATGGACTCCGTCTTCGCAGGCGACGGTGAGCACCCTGCCGTCGGCGGTGAATCCCAGGTCGTGGGAAACGCCGGCCACCGGACCCCACCAGAAGGCGTCCGCGTCGTCGCGAACCCCGCGTCCGACCGCCTCGCCGTCAAGGTCGAACATGTACAGGTACGGCTGCTCGGTCGCCACGAGCAGGGCGCGTCCCTTCGGATAGAACACCGGCCGGGTGACCGGGTACGGCAGCCGCCACGCGGTGTGCGCGTCACCGGGGGAGGAGACCGAGGTCACCCGCACGTCGTTGCCCGCCGCGGTCGCGAGCAGCCGGCCATCCGGGCTCACCGCGACCTGGTCGATCCCCGTGTGGTGGGGGATCGTCTCGGTGAGGCCGGTACGGATGTCCACGAGCACCAGCGCGGCGTCGGCGTTGCCGCTGGTGATCACCAGCTTGGCGCTCCCTTCGCCGGGCACGGCGAACGCCAGAGAGGTGATCTTGCCGTCGACGTCGATCGGCTTCTCGAGGATCTGCTCGCCGTCGTGGCGCAGCAGGCGGCAGTGGTTCCGGCTCGCCACCGCGATCACCGCGTCGTCGGGTGATTCGGCCGGAAGCGCCGCGACCCGCTCGAGCGGTTCGTCGAACTGCACGCTCGTCGGGTCCTGCTCGTTGACGTCGTAGAACCGCAACCACGTGTCGCCGCGTACGTCGACGAGCCGCCGGTCGTCGACGAACGCCGCCTCGCGCGGGGCCCGGGTGGCGGCGGAGGGGCGCCGCGGCCAGGACTGCAACGGCGTGCCGAGCAGCGTACGGGCCACGAGTCTTGTGTCGGCCAGCCACACCGCGCAGTGGTCACCGCTCGGGCTCACGGCCAGGCCGAGCACCCGCGCGTCCGGCTCACTCTCGTAGAGGGGGACGGCGTCGCCGAGCCTGCGGAAGTACTCGAAGCCGCCGGGCCCATCGCCCGCACCGACCACGCCGATCCAGGTCCGTTCCCGCTCCGGCGCCTGGGAGTCCGGGATCGTGGCGAGCACCATCCGGTACGGGGTGCCGCGCCGCTCCCACTGCTGCCGGTGGGTCCACGCGGCCGCCGCGACGTCGTCGATGTCGTAGCAGGTGACCCGGTTGCCGCCGCACAGGGCGATCCGGGTGCCGGAGGGGTTGAACTCGATCCGGCCGGCCTCGCCGTCATGCCGCCAAAGGCAGGCGCCGGTGCCGGCCTCGAGCAGCGTCACCCCTGGGCCGGACGGGGTGGCGTTCACGGCCAGCAGCCCGCCGTCGGGGCTGAATCGGACGCAGCGTGGCCTGCCCGCAGCCGGGTCCAGCCGCAGCGTACGGAAATCCTTCGCCGGGGCCAGCCCGGGCAGCGTCCGGACCGTGAGCTCGGAGCCCGAGGCGTAGGCCACGAACTTCCCGGACGGACTGGTGGCGATGCCGTGGTAGCCGACCGAATCTCCGGCCGGGAGCCGGTACTCGACGTACCCGTCGCCCTCGAACTCCATGATCCAGCCGGAGGTGCCGGGCTCGCCACCCGCTTCGTCCACCCAGAAGGACTCGCCCACCGCGAGGAGGATCTCGCCGGTGGCCCACTTCAGCTGCCGGCACTCGCCGAGGAGGGGCCGCGTCTGCTTCGAAGGTCGCGGCTCGCCGGTAGCGCAGTCGACGATCGAGGGTGGCGAGCCGTACGCGAGCAACGAGGGCGAGCCGTCGGGTCCCAGGCACCACGGCTGGCTCAGCAGCAGCGACACGGACCTGGTCCACCCGGCAGGATCGCCCGGCTCCATCGCGTAGGCGAGGAACCCGTCATCGGTCCACGCCAGGAGGAACGGATCTCCGACGTCGCCGAACGCGAGGTCCCTCGCGCCTTGGTACTGCCGCTGCCAGAACCGTTCGCCGGTGTGCACGTTGAGCCCCACCAGCCGCTGGAACGGCTCGGTGTCGTGCGGAACCTGCATCCGTTCGGCGTACGCGCAGACCCCGTACGCGGCCTGGACCGTGATCGCGGTGAGGGTGCCGCGGGGCAGGCCGCTCGGATCCTCTCCCCACGCGGGCTGAGCCTGCCCGCCGGGCACCGACAGCTTCAGCGGGGGATCCGTGGTCCCGGTACGGGCGGCCAGCAGATGATCGCCGTCCGTCCAGAACAGCCGGTCCGGGGCGAACGGCAGGTCGAACTCGGCGACCGGGGGGACGCTGCTCACGGCTCCTCCTTCGAAGGCGCGGGCGCGAAGCGGCTGCGGTACCGCCGCCAGTTCTCCAGCCCCGGGTCGTGGTCGCCGTCGGCGGTGAGGGCCGCGAAGGCCGCGGGCCGGGTCAGTGCCGGCGCGCCCCCGCCGACCAGGCGCCATTCGCCACTGTCCAGCTCCACACGCTCCGACCAGAACAGGACCTCGATCTCGAGGATCACGGTGGCGCGGCCCACCAAGTCGTTCGTCGCCGACCGGTACGTCAGCTCCAGCCTCAACTCCACCGAGACCGAGACCAGCCCCAGCACGTCCAGGGCGCCGCCGATCCGCAGGTAGCCGCTGACCTCCAGCTCGCCGGAGTCCCAGACGAACCGCACCCCGCCGAGGATGTGGGCCTCGCCGCGCGCGACGTAGAACTCGACGGCCACCAGCGCCCCGAACTCCAGCGCCGCCTCCAGCCGCCGCAGCCCGTTCTGGTCCGCGGCGAGCTCCAGGTAGCCGCCACCGCCGAACGCCATCACGGTCAGCACGAACGGGTTCGTCCGGCCGGAGAAACCGAGCACGACCACGGGTGACGCGCCGGTGAAGGACACGTCGACGCCGGCCCGGAACAGCATGTTGCGCATCACGAAGACGCCGCATGTCACGGCGGGCAGCGGCAGCGTGTAATCGACCGCGACCCCGTCGGTGGACGGTGTGATCTTCGGCCCGGCGGCGCCGATCGCGACGTTGTCGCCCAGCTCCTGGAGCAGCTTCAGGCCGCCCAGCAGCTTCGCCCCGAGGCCCTCGACGGTGAGCCCGTTGGGAGGCGCGCCCTGGTCCGGCGGCTCGGGCCCGGTCCGCCGGACGTACGTCATCTTCGCGAACGACAGCTCGAGCAGCGGGTTGGACGTGGGCAGCCGCAGCCCGAAGTCATGCAGTGTGCAGGTCACGCTCGTGCCGGTGTCGGACGCGACCACGTTCAGTTCGAGACGGGTGGTGTCCTTGGCGACGAATCCCGGAAGGTTCTTCCGGAACGTGACGGCGCCCGGCTGCGACCAGCTCATCGTGACGACCGGACCGCGGCCCGGCCGCATCTCCGAGGTGATCATCGGAGGCACGTCGATCCGTTCGACGATCTCGCGCAGCGGGTAGCCGAGCAGGCCGGCCCCGGCGTCGAACAGGCCGGCCGGGGAGGACACCAGGGCGCCCGCGGCGGCCTTGACGGGGCCGTAGTCCCGGGAGATCGCGTTGACCCGGTACGCCAGCGCCGCCAGCCCGCCGGAACGCTCCGCCCGCCCCGCGAAGTCGATCGGTATCGCCTCGCCTGCGGCGAGCTCGAGCATCGCGAACGCCGACTCGCCCTGCTCGGCGAAGGCGTCGGTGTACCGGAACGGGTGGTAGGCGTCGGCCTGGTCCAGCAGCCGTCCCAGCGCCGGCAGCGTCATCTCCAGCTCCTCGAGGACGGCCCCCGGATCGGCGTGGTCGAACCGGCCGCCGAGCGTGAAGCCGCGGACCAGGTGGACGTCCGCCGGTGCGGCCTCGGGCGCCCGGACGAGGTCGAGCGGGGTTGGCGGGATCGTGACCGTGACCCGGCCGTAGAACCTCCCGAGTTCCTCGGCGAGCCGCGAGGCCGCCGCGGTGTCCAGCGACCGGTCCGCGACGAACACGAGCGGGACTTCGAGCCGGACGGGTCCGTTCGGCGCGTGGCACTCCACCGGGAAGAGGAGGGGCTGCCCGGCCGAGGCCATGGGCCGGAAGTACGTGTCCCTGCGCTGTCCGTCCCCGGAATCGAAGCTCTGCCAGTCGGGGTGCTCGAGCTCGGTGAAGACGGTTCGGGAGACCTCCACCTCGTCGAAGGGGAACCGGCGGCTGATGGCCGGGTCCCGAGACCGGCCGCGTACCGGCTCGACGACCGTGAGCTGGTACGCGTGGCGAAGCACCGCGACCTGCTCGGCCGCATCGAAGGCGCGCACCACCGACTTCTCGTAGACGGCCCGGTGCCCGAACGGGTAGAGGTAGCCGCGGGCGAGGAAGCGGACGGACATGTCCCGGCCGAGTACGGCGCTGTGGTCCCATTCCGTCTCCGGCCAGCGTCCGGAGGCCACGAGGGAGCCCCCGAGCGCGCTCAGCTCGAACAGGCGTGACCGCGCCGGCGCATTGCCCGTCAGCTCGGCAAGGGACTGCCGGGCGAACCGGTCGAGCGCCGGCACGAAGTCCGGAGGGTCGCCGATGCCTGCCGCCGTCCCGTCCACCACCACGAGCTCCACCCCCGAGCCGGGCTCGGAAGCGTGCAACCGGGTACGCCACAGCGGGTTGGTCTCATCCGGGACCGTGCCGACAGGGTGGCCGGCCCGCAGCGGGCGTCCGCCCTGGCCCTGGGGGCGGACCTTCAGCCGCCACGGCAGCTCAACCACGCTACCGGCGTCGACGGCGAGCTCGCCGGCGGCCCGGACCAGGCCTTCCACGGTGAGTTCGACCCTGTTCCCGGCCGGCACGACGAACCGCAGCGCGCTCGACCCGGACAGCCGCGCCCGCCGCCGCCCGGCGGCCCCGGCGGTCTCGGCGATCGTCTCCTCGGCCAGGTGCTGTGGCGGAAACCAGAGCGTGAGAACCCCGCCGCCCGGGCCGGCCACCAGCGCCGCCCCTCCGCCGGTGACGGTCATGCCGGACCACTCCACCCCCAGCAGCAGGTGGTCCGCCGGTCGCGCCACCAACGCCCTGATCATCGCCTCGTCCCCGTCACATCACCCTCATCTCCCAAGGTGACTCCGAGCGCGGCCGCCACCGCCGGGAAGCCACATGCACCCGCTCACAGAGCCGGGCCGATGCGAATCCGGCGGCCCTGCGGGCGGCTCCTCGGGATGCGACACCAGGATTCGTACGGCCAAGACACCGGTCGGCATCGACGTCGGCAAGCGCGCGCAGCATCTCGGTGGACAACTCCATGGGCCACCTCCTGAGGAGCTGGCCACTCAGCCACATGGACGGCGCATCGCGGGCGACATACTGCGCGTGGCGGGAAACCCAACTCGTACAGGCCAGACTCCGGAGTGGCGATCCTGGAGTCAAGACGCGCAAAGCGCGTAATGGCGTTCAGGCCACACATGGCCTCACGCCGGGCGCTCCACGGTCCGGGCGCACGATAAAGGCGTGCGAAGGAAGTCAGCCTTGCTGGTCGTGCTGTGTCATCCCTCGGATGTGTCGGGTTGCGGTGGCGCAGATGGTCTGCGCTCGGGTGGGCTGCGTCAGCTGGGCTGCCCTGTGAATCGACGCCATGGTGCGGCGGCCTGGGTAAACGGTGCGTCACAGACAGTGATCGATAGGTGGGTTGGGGGCATTTCGAGGGGTAGGCAGAGCGTGATCAGCCGCGCCCCGGATCGTGGGTGACGCGGTAAACCTGATCTCGCTCGGCTGGCCAGCGTCCACCGGGCGGCGCATTCGGCGGCGGCTCGTCGGTGCCGCCGTCGTCGGATCAGGGTGGCGGACCTGCTGACCGGCGCGCCGGCCAGGCAGGCGAAGGACATCGCCTGCTGCTGGGGGTGCGGGGCATATGCAGAGGAAGGTCCATGGAACTGACGGCCACGACGACCATTCGCAAACCCGTACCGGAGGTCTACGCGTTCTGGCGCGATCTGGAGAACCTGCCGACGTTCATGGCACATCTCGCGGAGGTGCGCGGCACCGGTGACCGCAGGAGCCATTGGGTCGCCAGCGCCCCGTTCGGCGACGACGTCGAGTGGGACGCGGAGATCACCGACGAGGCTCCCGGCGAAAAGATCGGGTGGCGGTCGACGGGCGACGCCGACGTGCCGAACTCCGGCACGGTCCGGTTCATGCCGGCCCCGGACGGTGCGAGCACCGAGGTGCATGTCGGCTTGGTGTACGACATTCCGGGCGGCACGGTCGGCAAGACGGTCGCCAAGTACTTCGGCGAGGAACCGCACCAGCAGCTCGACGACGACCTGCGCCGGCTCAAGCAGGTGCTGGAGACCGGCGAGGTGGTCCGGTCCGACGGCGCCCCGTGGGGCAAGCGGGCCCGCAAGGAGTTCCCGCAGCGTCCAGCGCAACCGCTCTCGGAATCCGAGCTCGCGAAGGGAGCGGACGAGTGAGAGCGAACACCTGGGCGGGCCGCAACAAGGTCGAGGTCCGCGACGTGCCGGACCCGACGATCCTGAACAGGCGCGATGCCATCGTGCGGATCACCTCTACCGCGATCTGCGGCTCTGACCTGCACCTGGTCGACGGGTATGTGCCGACGATGCAGGACGGCGACGTCATGGGCCACGAGTTCATGGGCGAGGTGGTCGAGGTCGGCGCGGGCGTCGATCCGGACCGGCTGCGCGTCGGAGACCGGATCGTGGTGCCGTTCCCGATCGCCTGCGGCGCGTGCGCCGCCTGCGCCGCCGAGCTGTACTCCTGCTGCGAGAACTCCAACCCCAACGCCGGGGTCGCGGAGAAGATGTTCGGTCACCCGGTCGCCGGAATCTTCGGCTATTCGCATCTGACCGGCGGCTTCGCGGGCGGACAGGCGCAGTACGCGCGGGTGCCGTTCGCCGATGTCGGTCCGCTGAAGATCGAGTCCGACCTGACCGACGAGCAGGTGCTGTTCCTCTCCGACATCCTGCCCACCGGCTACATGGGCGCCGAGATGTGCGACATCCAGCCCAGTGACGTGGTGGCGGTGTGGGGTGCCGGCCCGGTCGGCCAGTTCGCCATGGACAGCGCCCGGGCGCTCGGAGCCGCCAAGGTCATCGCCATCGACAAGGAGCCCTACCGGCTGCGGATGGCCGAACGGGCGGGCCACACGCCGGTGAACTTCGAGGAGGTCGACGTACGGTCCCGGCTGCTCGAACTGACCGGTGGCCGGGGACCGGACAAGTGCATCGACGCGGTCGGCCTGGAGGCCTCCCACGGCAGCGCGCACATCGCCGCCTACGACCGGGTCAAGCAGGCCGTACGGTCGGAGACCGAGCGCCCGCACGCGCTGCGCCAAGCGATCCTGTCGTGCCGCAGCGGCGGCGTGGTCTCGGTGATCGGCGTCTACGGGGGCCTGCTGGACAAGTTTCCCGCCGGCGCGTGGATGAACCGGTCGCTGACCCTGCGTACGGGTCAGTGCCACGTACAGCGCTACATGAAGCCGCTGCTGCGGCGCATCGAGCGCGGAGAGTTCGATCCGACCCGGATCATCACCCACACGCTGCCGCTCGACGAGGCGGAACGCGGCTTCGAGCTCTTCAAGAACAAGCAGGACGACTGCGAGAAGGTCGTCCTCAAACCCTGACGGCCCTCCCCGGCCGGCCGCCGCGACGAGCGCGGTGGCCGGCTGCGGGTCTGTCCGGCGGCGCCGGTTTGCGGTGCCGCCCGGCATTGCGGACGGGTGCTGCTGTGAAGGCGGGAGCTACCCGTCCTTCTCGTCCCGCCAGCCGCCGGGGTCGGGATGGTAGCCGTAGGCGGCGGCCCGGACCGTGTCCTCGTCCTCCAGCCCGGAGCCGATCGCGCCGCCGACGGTGGCCATCGAGCTGATGATCCAGGCCAGCATCAGGTAGTCGGTGGAATCGACCGGCCGCTGCAGGGTCTGCTCCAGCACCGGTGCGTCGATCAGCAGCGCCGCGGCGAGAATCGTTCCGGCGAACAACACCAGATAGGACACCGCGGTGGCCAGGGTGAGGGTGAGGATCGTGCCCACGTTGAACAGCCGGGCCAGCTCGGCCGGTGTCTCCCGGTCCGGTTTCTCCCACAGGTCGTGCGCGATGATCAGCCAGGCCACCAGTGCGGTCAGCCCGAGGATCATGATCGCGGTGAGGCGGAGTGGGCCGAGCGCATCGCCCATCTCCCAGATGGTGCTGGTGGTGAGCGCGAACGCGGCCGTGCCGAAGACACCGACCAGTAGCTTGGACAGGCCCAGCAGGGCGCGCCCCGGGCGGTTCGCCCGGACCATCCCGGTCACCAGCCGCACCCGGCCGATCAACTGTGAGGCGACGTAACCCAGTTCCCCGGCATCGGTCTCGCCGACCACCCGGTGAATGGCGCCGACCTGGCTGGCCAGCTCGCCCGGTGCCTGGCCGGCCGGCGGTACCCGGTCCTGGCGAGCGTCAGTGAGCAGCCGGCCCACGAGCTCCGGAACGGCGGCGCGGACCGCTCGCAGATGGCGCAGCCCCAGCGCGGGCAAGGACACCAGCGCGACTCCGCGCCGGGCGGACGTCCGCGCGACCAGCGGCACCCCGTCGGTGTGCAGCGGCAGGTCGGTCAGGCAGATCGCGACGTCCCACCGGGCGTCGGCGCGCCGGCGGGCGAGATCGTCCAGTAGCGCCTCAACGCCGCCGTCGCGGCGGGGGGCCACCTCACCCCAGCCTTCCCGGACGGTCCACCGCACGTCCGCGTCCACCCGTTCGCCGAGCAGGCCGGCCAGCTCAGCGGTGAGTCGCGCCACCACCTTGGCCGGATAGTCCGGCGGGGTCGCCACGAGCCCGACGACGATCTCCGGCCGTTGCTGATCACTGGCGGCCATGGACGCTCCCCACCGGTAGCCGTATGAAATTCCACGTCTGGCTACCCGCGGTCGCGCGACACATGTGCCGGGGACCGGATCCGCTCTGAGGGGAAGCAATCTGCTGATCGGCTATCCAGAGCCGGAGGCAAACGCTGGGACGGACGCACGTTCGTGGTCGACGAACGTGCGTCCGACGTGCAGTGGCGGTGGCCTACGGGGCTTTGGCGAACTCCTGCACGATGCGCTCGCAGAAGTCCGGCAAGTCGTCGGGCGACCGGCTCGTGGTGATGTTGCCGTCGGTGACGACCGGCTCGTCGACCACCTCGGCCCCGGCGTTGCGCAGGTCGGTGCGCACGCTCGGCCACGAGGTCAGCCGACGATCCCGCGCGACGTCGGCCTCGACGAAGTTCCACGGGCCGTGGCAGATCGAAGCGACCGGCTTGCCCGACTGGACGAAGTCCCGGACGAACCGCACCGCGGCGGGTTCCATCCGCAGTTTGTCCGGGTTCACCGTTCCGCCCGGCAGGAGCAGCGCCTCGTAGTCGTCGACCGACACATCGCCGACCAGCTGGTCTACCGGGAAGGTTCCGGCGTTTTCGAGGTCGTGGTCGCGCGCCTGGATCTCGCCGCTGGTGATGGAGACCACGACGGTGCGGGCGCCGGCGTCGTCCAGCGCTTGCCGCGGCCGCTCCAGCTCGACTCGCTCCACCCCGTCGGCCGCGAGGATGGCGATCCGGCGCCCGTTCAGCTCTCCAGTCATGTCAGGCACCCGCCCCCGCCATCTCCGGGTGCAGGACGACCTTCGTCCAGCCGTCGTCTCGCTTGTCGAAGTGCTCGTAGGCCTCCGGCGCGCGGTCGAGGGGCAGCTCGTGGCTGACGATGAAGGACGGTTCGGCCTTGCCCGCGGCGATCAGGTCGCGCAGTTGCCGGTTGTACCTCTTGACCGGGGCCTGGCCGGTGCCGATGTGCTGGCCCTTGAACCAGAACATGCCGTAGTCGAAGGCGAGTTTGCCCTGTCTGGCCAGCTCGTCGGCGGCCCCGGGGTCCTGGGGCACGAAGACGCCGACATTGCCGATGTTCCCGGTGAAGCGCACCGAGGCGACCAGCCGGTTCATCGTCAGGTTGGCCTGCTCCTGCCCGTCGGGCTCGTGCGCCTGGTAGCCGACGCACTCGCAGCCGTTGTCCGCGCCCAGGCCCATCGTCTCGTCCAGAACGGCCTGCACCGGGTCGACCTTCGAGTCGTCGATGGCGATCGCGCCGATCGACTCGGCCAGTCGCAGCCGGTCGGGATGCCGGTCGACGACCATCACCTTGCTCGCCCCTCGGATGGTCGCCGAGAGGGCGGCCATCAGCCCGACCGGACCCGCGCCGTAGACGACCGTCTGGTCGCCGGGCCGCACGCCGGCCATCTCGGTGGCGTGGTAGCCGGTGGGGAAGATGTCGGCGAGCATCACGTAGTCGGTCTGGCGCTGCTCGGCGTCCTCGCCCAGCCGCAGGCAGTTGAAGTCACCCCAGGGCACGCGCAACAGCTCGGCCTGTCCGCCGCTGTAGGGGCCCATGTCGGCGAAGCCGTACGCGGCGCCGGCCATTTTCGGCTCAGGCTGAGCGGTCAGGCAGTAGTTCGTGAGCTGACGCTCGCAGTTCTTGCAATGTCCGCACGCGATGTTGAAAGGCAGGACGACCCAGTCGTCCACCCGGACCTTGTCGACCCCGTCACCTACCTCCACCACCCGGCCCAGGTTCTCGTGTCCGAACGAGCGGCCGGTTTCGAAGTCCGTCCGGCCCTCGTACATGTGCAGGTCCGAGCCGCAGATGTTCGCCGACGTGATCCGCACCAGTACGTCGGTGGGCCGCTCGATCCGCGCGTCCGGCACGTTCTTGACGCTGACCTGCCGCGGTCCCTCGTACACCACTGCCTTCATGATTACCCCCTTGTCGCAGTTACCTCACTCACCCGGTCCGTCACACCGGATTCTCGTAGCGGACGTTCAGTTCGCCGTTCGCGACGGTGATGTGGATGGTCGCGCCGTCCCGGACATCCCCCGCGATGAGCGCGCGGCCGAGCCGGGTCTCGACCTCGCGGGCGATGAAGCGGCGGAGCGGGCGGGCGCCGTACACCGGGTCGAAGCCCTGCTCGGCGATCAGCCGCCGGGCGTCCTCGTCGATCGCCAGGCGCATCTGCCGGTCGGCCAGCCGGGCGCGGAGGTCGTTGAACATCAGGTCGACGACCTGCTCGATCTGCGGCAGCGTGAGCGGCTTGAACAGGACGATGTCGTCGACCCGGTTGAGGAACTCCGGACGGAAGTGGCGGCGCAACTCGCCCATCACCCGGTCGCGGGCGCCCGGCTCGATGTCACCCTCTGAGGTGACGCCCTGCAGCAGATGCTCCGACCCGATGTTGGACGTCATGATGATGACGGTGTTGCGGAAGTCGACGGTGCGGCCCTGCGCGTCGGTGAGGCGGCCGTCGTCGAGCACCTGGAGCAGCGTGTTGAAGACGTCGCCGTGCGCCTTCTCGATCTCGTCGAACAGCACGACGGAGTAGGGCTTGCGCCGGACGGCCTCGGTGAGCTGGCCGCCCTCCTCGAATCCCACGTAGCCGGGAGGTGCGCCGACCAGCCGGCTGACGGTGTGGCGCTCCTGGTATTCGCTCATGTCGATGCGGACCATGTTCTCCTCGGTGTCGAACAGGGCCGCGGCGAGGGTGCGGGCCAGTTCGGTCTTGCCGACGCCGGTGGGGCCGAGGAAGACGAACGAGCCGATGGGGCGGCGCGGGTCCTTGATGCCGGAGCGGGCGCGGATGATGGCGTCGGACACCAGCTGGACGGCCTCTTCCTGTCCGACCACGCGCTCGTGCAGAACCTTGTCGAGCTTGAGCAGCTTGTCCCGCTCGCCCTCCTGCAGGCGGCTCACCGGGATGCCCGTCCAGCGCGACACGATCGCCGCGATCTCCTCCTCGGTCACGACCTCGCGCAGCAGCCGTCCGCCGCCCTGCTTGCCGGCCAATCGCTCTTCCTCAGCGCGCAGCCGCCGCTCCAGGTCGGGCAGCTTGCCGTGCCGCAGCTCGGCTGCACGGTTCAGGTCGTAGTCGCGCTCGGCGCGAGCGGCCTCCTGCCGAAGCTGTTCGATCTCCTGGCGCAGCGCCTGCACCTTGCGGAGCGCCTGGCGCTCGGCCTCCCACTGGGCACGCATGGAGTCGGCCTCGGCGCGCAGCCCGGTCAGTTCCTTCCGTAGTTTCTCCAGGCGGTCCTTGCTCGCCGCGTCCTCCTCCTTGGACAGTGCGGCCTCTTCGATCTCCAGCCGCATGACGCGGCGGGTGAGTTCGTCCAGCGGCGCCGGCAGGGAGTCGATCTCGGTGCGCAGCATGGCGCATGCCTCGTCGACCAGGTCGATGGCCTTGTCCGGCAGGAACCGGTCGGAGATGTAGCGGTGGCTGAGCGTCACGGCGGCGACGAGGGCGGCGTCCTGGATCTTCACACCGTGGAAGACCTCAAGGCGTTCGCGCAGGCCGCGCAGGATGGAGACGGTGTCCTCCACGGTGGGCTCGTCGACCAGCACGGGCTGGAAGCGCCGCTCCAGGGCCGCGTCCTTCTCGATGTGCTTGCGGTACTCCTCCACGGTCGTGGCGCCGATCATGTGAAGTTCGCCGCGGGCGAGCATGGGCTTGAGCATGTTGCCGGCGTCCATGGCCCCTTCGGTGGCGCCCGCGCCGACGACGTTGTGCAGCTCGTCGACGAACAGCAGGATCTGGCCCTCGGCGGCCTTGACCTCGTTGAGCACGGCGGTGAGGCGTTCCTCGAACTCGCCCCGGTACTTGGCGCCGGCGACGAGCGAGCCCATGTCCAGATTGAAGATCGTCTTGTCGCGGAGGCCCTCGGGGACGTCGCCGTTGGTGATGCGCAGGGCGAGCCCTTCGACGATGGCGGTCTTGCCGACGCCGGGGTCGCCGATCAGCACGGGGTTGTTCTTGGACTTGCGGGACAGGATCTGGACGACACGGCGGATCTCGGTGTCCCGGCCGATGACGGGGTCGAGTTTGCCTGCCGCGGCATCCGCCACCAGGTCACGGCCGTACTTCTCCAGCGCCTCGTAGGCGACCTCGGGCATCGCGGACGTCACCCTCTGGTTCCCGCGGATCCGGGTGAGGGCCTCCAGGAAGGAGTCCCTGGTGATGCCCTGACGGCCCAGCAGCCGTCCCGCCGCCGTCGCCGAGCCCTCCTCCAGCAGTGCCATGACCAGGTGTTCCACGGAGACGTAGTCGTCCTTCAGCCGTTCGGCCTCCTGCTGGGCGGTGTCGAGGAGGCGGGAGAGCCTCTGGGTCACCAGGACCTTGCCGGGCTCGGTGCCGGGACCGCTCACGCTGGGGCGGTGTCCCAGCTCAGCCTCCAGCGCCTCGCGCAACCGCGCCGGATCGGCCTTCGCCTCGGTGAGCAGCCGCGGGACCAGTCCGTCGGGCTGGTCGAGCAGGGCGAGTAGGAGGTGCTCGCCGTCCACCTCGACATGGCCGAAGCGCAAGGCCTTGGTCTGGGCGTCGTGCAAGGCCTCCTGGGATTTCTGGGTCAGGCGGTTGGGGTCCACGGTCGGCCTCCGGTGTGGTGGTGGATGCGCAGTTCCCGCTCGAGCTCGGCGACGCGGTCGAGCAGTTCGACCACGAGTCCCAGCGCGGCGTAGTTGAGGCAGAGCCCCGTCCGCAGGCGTTCGAGGCGTGCGTATGCGGCGACTTGCCCGGGCGGGAACCAGAGCCGGCCGGAGCGGTCGCGTTCGGGATCGAGCAGCCCGAGACGCACCAGCCGGCGTGCCAGCTCGGGATGGATTCCAGCGGCCTCGGCGAAGGCGTCGAGGTCCATCCGCCGGGAACGGGTCGGGACGATGGCGTAGACCGTGCCGGGCAGCAGCTGGACCATCACGATCTCCTCGGGTCGAACGGTGACGCCGAGGCGAGCTCTTCGAGCAGCCGGCGTTCCGTCTCGGATGGCTCGGGCGGCACCACGATCCGGACTTCGGCGAACAGGTCGCCCGGGGTGCCGCGGGGGTTGGGCAGCCCGCGGCCGCGCAGCCGGAGCCGCCGTCCACTGGACGTGCCGGGGGGCACCTTCACCTTGGCCTCGCCGCCGGGCGTCTGCAGTGCCACGGTCGTGCCGAGGGCGGCCTCCCACGGAGCGAGCGGCAGGTCGGTGTATATGTCGCGACCTTCGACGCGGTAGCGGGGATGGGGGGCGATCCGCACCACCAGGAAAAGGTCGCCGGCGGTGTCGCCGCTCCCGCCCTGCCCGGCCAGCCGGATGCGCTGGCCGTCGGTCACACCGGCGGGAACGGTGACGTCGAGGGTCTGCCGGCCTCCTGGACGTTCGAGGGTGATGGTGCGTCTGGTCCCTCGGTATGCCTCCTCGACGCTGACCTCGATCTCGGCCTCCTGGTCTGCGCCCTGCGACGGGGACCAGGCCGACCAGCCGCCGCCGCCACGCCCGCGGCCACCGAAGATCCCACCGAACAGATCCTCCAGGTCGATGTCCTCGCCGAACCCGCCGGTGCGGCCGCCGCCCGTGGTGGCGTAGGGCCCGGCGCGTCCGGCGCGTCCGGCGCCGGCGGCGGCGCCCGCACGAGAGCGTGCCCACATGTCCGGGTCGACGTCTTCGGGAACCCTCCGGAAGTCGGGCCCGAAGGCGTCATAGCGGCGGCGCTGCTCGGGGTCGGACAGGATGGCGTAGGCCTCGGAGACGTCCTTGAACCTCTCCTCGGCTCCGGGGTCCTTGTTGATGTCGGGGTGGTGGGCCCGGGCGAGCTTGCGGTAGACCCGCTGGATCTCGTCCTGGTCGGCGTCCCGGGAGATCCCGAGCACCTCGTACGGATCTTGGACGGCCATCAGTCACCGGCCTTTGCCCGACACCGACACCAGCGCCGGACGCAGCTGGTTCTCGTCGTCGCCGTAGCCCGGCTGGTGCACCTCGACCACCGTGCCGGGCGGAACATCGGGGTCGGTGCGCACGGCGACCGCCGAGTGCCGGGCCGGATCGAACGGGACCCCCAGGTCATCGCGACGCGGATAACCGAGGTCGCGCAAGGTCGCCACGGCCCGGTCCCGGACGCTGCGAATGCCCTCGACGACGCTCGCCGGGTCGGACTCGGCGTGCTGGAGTGCGCGTTCGAGGTCGTCGAGAACCGGCAGCCACGCCGCGGTGGCCTCCGCCCGCTGGGCACGGCGCTGCGTCTCCAGTTCGCGTGCCATGCGCTTGCGGAGGTTGTCGAGGTCGGCGAGCGCGCGCCGCCACAGGTCCTCGAGTTCCTCGACCCGTGCCCTGAGCCGTTCGACCTCGCCGGGATCCCGGCCCGTCGGCTCGGCGGCCTTCTCCTGCTCGGGCCCCTGCCCGGCGCTCTCTGGCCGCTCGACTGACCGGTCGCGGTCGGCCGGCTGTCCGGTCTGCTCAGTCCGTCGTGAATTCGGCGTCGATGACATCGTCATCCGAGCCTTCCGTCGTCGCCCCGGCGGGACGCTCGCCCGCGCCCGCTCCGGTGGTCGTTCCCAAACCGTGCAGGATCTGCTGGAGTTCGGAGGTGAGCGTGCGCAGCCGGTCCAGCGGCGCCTCCTCCTTGATGGCCTGCCGGGCGTCCTCGATCAGCGCCTCGGCCCGCGACTTCTCATGCACGGGCACCGTGTCGCCGAGTTCACCGAGCCGGTGTTCGACCTGGTAGACGGCCGAGTCCAGCTCGTTGCGCGCGTCGACCTGCGCGCGCAGCCGGGCGTCCTCCTGCCGGTTCTGCTCCGCATCGGCGATCATGCGCTCGACCTCGCTCTCGTCGAGGTTCGAGCTCTGGCTGATGGTGATGTGCTGCTCGGCGCCGGTGTCCTGGTCGCGCGCGGAGACGTTGAGGATGCCGTTGGCGTCGATGTCGAACGTCACTTCGATCTGCGGTTCGCCGCGCGGCGCGGGGCGGATGTTCTCCAGCCGGAAGCGACCGAGCACCCGGTTGTCGGCGGCCCGTTCCCGTTCACCCTGCAGGACCACGATGTCGACCGCGTTCTGGTTGTCCTCGGCGGTGCTGAACGTCTCGGTGCGGCGGGCGGGGATGGTCGTGTTGCGCTCGATGATCTTGGTCATCACCCCGCCCATGGTCTCCACGCCGAGCGACAGGGGCGTGACGTCGAGCAGCAGGACGTCCTTGACCTCGCCCTTGAGGACGCCGGCCTGGATCGCGGCGCCCAGTGCCACGACCTCGTCGGGGTTGACCGACATGTTGGGGTCCTGGCCGCCGGTCAGCCTGCGGACGAGGCTCTGCACGGCGGGGATCCGGGTGGACCCGCCGACCATGATGACCTCGTCGATGTCGTCGGCGGTGACCTTGGCATCGCTCATCGCCCGTTCCACCGGGCCGACGCAGCGCTCGATCAGGTCCGCTGTGATCTGCTCGAACGCGGAGCGCATCAGCGAGGTGTTGAGGTGTTTCGGGCCGCTGGCGTCGGCCGTGATGAACGGAAGGCTGATCTGCGTCTGGGTCACCGTGGACAGTTCGACCTTGGCCTTCTCGGCGGCCTCGAACAGCCGCTGCAGGGCCTGGGGGTCCGCTCGGAGGTCGATCCCGTTCTCGCGCTGGAACTCGTCGGCGAGGTGGTCGACGATCCGGCGGTCGAAGTCGTCGCCGCCGAGGTGGCCGTCACCGGAGGTGGCGCGGACCTCCACCACGTCGTCGCCGATGTTCAGCAGGCTGACGTCGAACGTACCGCCGCCCAGGTCGAACACCAGCACGGTCTCGTTGGCCTTCTTGTCGAGGCCGTAGGCCAGTGCCGCCGCCGTGGGCTCGTTGATGATGCGCAGGACTTCCAGCCCGGCGATCTTCCCTGCGTCGCTCGTCGCCTGCCGCTGGGCGTCGTTGAAGTAGGCGGGCACGGTGATGACCGCCTCGGTGACCTTCTCCCCGAGCGACTTGCCGGCGTCGTCCGCCAGCTTGCGCAGCACCAGCGCCGAGATCTCCTCCGGCGCGTACTGCTTGCCGCGCACTTCGAAGCGTGCCGTCCCGTCGGACCCTTCGACCACGTCGAACGAGACCGCGTCCTTCTCGGTCTCGATCTCGTCGTAGCGCCGTCCGATGAAGCGCTTCGCCGAGGTGATGGTGCCCTTCGGGTTCATGATCGCCTGACGCCGGGCCAACTGCCCGACCAGCCTCTCTCCCTGTTCGGTGAAGGCCACCACGGACGGGGTCGTCCGCGCCCCTTCCGCGTTGGGGAGGACCCTGGGCTCACCGCCTTCCGTCGCCGCGATGACCGAGTTGGTGGTGCCGAGGTCTATGCCGACTGCTCTACCCATCAGGTTCCCTCCGATGGTCCTCACCGCGCTCTCCGGCGAGATGGCGTACGTCGTTGCCGGAGACGGCGATGCCTTCGTCCCCACGTTGCGGCATCAGGGGGCCCGGCACATCCACTGACCGTGTAGGTCTGAGTTCGGCGCCCACTACGGGGGGCGTTGGTGAACCCGTCGCGGGGGGATGGCGGCAGGGCAGGCGGCGCGCGGGTCGGACCATCGGCCCGGCGTGGTCGGGCAGCCTGTTCGCGGGCGAGCCAGGCCTACAAGATCTGACGATGTGACGGCCCCCCGGGGCGGGGATGCTGCAAGCAGTTCTTCTTCTCCTCCGTCAGGAGATGACAGGGAGGCGGGATCATGGCCGTGATGGGAATCAGCAGGTTCGAGCGCTTCTTCAGGTCTGCCTCCGGGGTGGACGTCGACAAGAACGATCTGCGGCGCTACCACGAGTTCCTTGACGCCAAGCTGTACGACCTGCTCCTCATCGGGCAGGCCAGGGCGAAGGCGAACGGGCGCGACATCATCGAGCCGTTCGACCTCCCGATCACGAAGGGCCTGCAGGAGTGCATCCACCGGTTCCGCCGGCTGGACGAGGAGATCGAGGTCGAGCCGATCCTGGAGCTGCTGGCGAGGCGGCCGCCGCTGGACATCGCGGTCCGCGATGTCACCGATGAGAAGCTTCCCGAAATCGCGGGCGGCCTTTCCTACGCGCTGTCGCAGGCCTTCCGGATCGTGTTCCCGGACCGGCGCAACCCGCAGACCACGCAGTGGGAGCGTGTCCAGCGCCTGTTTGACCTGCTCTTGTGAGCGGGACCGCTGCTTTGACCGGTTCGTGATAGATGTGATCTGCGCAGGGTTATGCCTTAACGTCAGTTTTATTTAATTTGCCCGCAAATGAGACAGTCGTGCGTTGGCGGTCGCGTAATCGCCGCAATCACGGGCACGTTGCCCGCATGGAGGGCAGACCGCCGACGCGGGGCGCGACGTTCGGTCGCCAGCGGGAACAAGCGAGCATCGACGAGCTGCTGACGCGCGTCGACGGTCCGAGGGTCATGCTCGTCGAGGGGGAGCCGGGCATCGGGCGAACCCGCCTGCTCAAGGAGGCCGCGCGGATCGCCGCCGACGAGGGTTTCTCGGTGGTGGACCCGGATACGGCCCCCGAACTGCGCCGGCCCGCGGACCTGGAATCGTTGCTGTCGGTACTAGACGAGCCTGGCCAGTTTTCGCCGTCGGCAGGCGGACAGGACCATTCGGCCGAGCGGCTGCGGGTCGCACTGGAACGGCGGGCCCGTTCCACCTCGCTGCTGGTCGTGCTGGACGATCTCGACTGGGCCGATCCCGAGACGCTCCTCGCGTTGCGAACGCTGCCGAGCCGGCTCGCATCGTCTCCCGTGTGGTGGATTCTCGCACGCCGGACCGGTTCCGGCGGCGCCGAGCCCGATCGGCTGTTCTCCCGGTTGAAGGCGCGCGGCGCCGTCCTGTTCCAGCTCCGTCCGCTGCCGGATGAGGCCGTCTTCGAGCTGGTCACCGCCACTCTGGGCGCGTGCCCTGATGCCGATCTTCGCGTGCTCGCGGACAAGGCCGGCGGCAATCCGCTGCTGCTTCTCGAGCTGATGAACGGACTGCTCGACGAGGGCTGTGTGGTGACCGCCCGGGGCCACGCTCACCTCAGCGCCTCGCGGTTGCCGGAGCGGGCCCGTCTCGTCGTCCAGGGCCGTCTGGAAGATCTGGATCCGGCGGCCCGGCGGCTTCTCGAGGTGGCTGCGCTGCTGGGGCCCGCGTTCCACCCCCTGGTCGCCGCAGACCTGCTCGGCATCACCCCCTCCGAACTACTGCCGTCACTGGAGGCGATACTGGCGACCGAGTTGCTGGCAGCGCATGAGGACGCTCTGGTGTTCCGGCACGACCTGGTGCGCGAATCGCTGATCACGGATATCCCCGGTCCCGTCCGGCAGGCTCTGCATGTGCAGATCGGCAGGACCCTGCTGGAGCACGGCGGGAGGGTGAAGGCCGCGGCGGCCCACCTCATGGCGGGGGCGGTCTCAGGCGTCCCGGAGGTCCTCCAGAGCCTGGACCGGGCGAGCGCGCAGATGGTCGACACCGACCCGGCGGTCGCCGCCGAGCTGACCCAACGGGCGCTCGAGCTCACCGAGCCCGCCGATCCGCTGTGGTTCGCGCGCACGATGACGGCGATGCGGACGCTGGTCACCGCCGGTGACCTGATGGGGGCCGCGGAGTTCGCGGAGGCCGCGCTCGACCAATGCGCCTCCGGCCCGTCGACCGCCGAACTGCTGACCGCGCTGTCCTTCGTCCTGGTGCCGATGGGGCAGGCCGCCAAGGCGTCGGACACGGCCAAGGCCGTGCTGGACATGCCTGATCTGACCGACGAGGTGCGCGACCGCGCCGAACTCGCTCTCCTGCAGGCCGAGGTCGGGCTCCAGGAGGGCGGAAGCGCGCTGGAACGGGCCAGAGAGATCCTCAAGGCGGCCGACGTGCCCGGCCGTGGCCTGCTGACCGGGGCGCTCATCGTCCTCGCCGTGAACGACTGGGACAAGGGCGATCTGGTCGGCGCGCTCGACCTTACGCGAACCGGTGTGCGGCAGGTGTCCAACGACGGCGTGCATGAGTGCCGGCTTCACCCAGGTCTGATACTGGCCTCGTTCCTGGTGGACGTCAGGCTCATGGACGAGGCGCGGCGGACGATGGTGCTGGAGACCGGCGGAGCCGAGGGGATCGGACGGGACGGCTGGGCGGCCGGATCGGCGATCGTGCGATCTCGCATCGACCTCGCTGAGGGGCGTCCAGAGGAGGCGATCCGCGGGGCGAGGGCGGCTCTGGAAGCCGCCGACGCGGTCGGGGCGCGCCTGCTGGGCGCCTGCGCCAGGTCCACGCTGTCCATCGCGGCGCTGCGCTCCGGCGATCTCGAGACGGCCGCCGAGCACAGCCTCGGAGGCAAGGACGCGGGCGGCCCGGCGTCCCCTCCCTTCGACCTGACCCGAAGCGAGTTGATCCGGGCGCAGGTGACCGAGGCGCGTGACGGGCCGCGAGCCGCCCTGCCCGGAGTGAGCCGACTCCTCGACGGCCTGGCGACGCACAACAGGGTGCTGATCTGCGATCCGACCGCGGCGGCCTGGCTGGTCCGGACGGCGGTCGCGGTGGGTGAGCCCGGGCATGCCGAGAAGGCCGTTGCCGCGGCCGACCGGCTCGCCGACATGAACCCGACGCTGCCCAGTCTGTCCGCCGCCGCCGAGCACGCCCGCGGGCTGCTCCACGGCGATCCGGACCTCCTGCGACACGCCGGGGCGGAGCACGCCGACCACTGGTCATCCGCGTCCGCCTACGAGGACCTCGGCATGCTGCTGAGCGGACTGGGCGGCGCGCGCGGTCGTACGATCCAGTGGTTCGACGAGGCTCTCTCCCGCTACGCGGCGGCCGGCGCCGAGCGGGACGCGGCCCGCATCCGCGGGCGCCTGCGGCGGATGGGGGAACGCCGCAGGCACTGGGAACGCCGCGATCGGCCCGTGACCGGCTGGGGCAGCCTCACCGGGACCGAGCAGCGGATCTCCGGGCTCGTCTCCCAAGGGCTCACCAACCAGCGCATCGCCGATCAGCTGTTCGTCAGCGTCCACACCGTCGCGTTCCACCTGCGGCAGGTCTTCCGCAAACTCGACATCCGCTCGCGCGTCGAACTGGCGCGGCAGGTCCTCGAACACTCCGACGACCCTCCCGACGCGCATACCAAGAAGAGCTCCGACGGCCCGGAGGCCGAGTAGCCCGCCGCCCACAGACGCCCTAGACCGGAAACGCAACGGACCGGCAAGGGCAGCCGGGTAGCAGCTTGCCGGAGCGTCGACGGCAGTGATCGTCCGCAGATCAGTGCCTCTTGGACATTTCCCTACCTGCGTCTTCGGCTGGCCGTGCCCTGACAGGGAAGGCCGCGATCATGGGCCCGGAATCCGTGTTCATCGTCGTCCTGGCCACCGCGGCCGTCGTCCTGCTCTCCCGGGCCCTGTCGGCGCGCATAGGGATGCCCGAAGCGATCCTGCTCGTCGTGCTCGGCGCGGCGATCGCGTTCCTGCCCGGCATGCCCGAGATCGAACTGCCGCCGGAAGTGGTGCTGCTCGGCTTCCTGCCCCCGCTGGTCTACTACGCGGCGTTCTTCAGCGCCCCGCGCGAGGCGAAGGCGGAGGCCGTGCCGATCACGACACTCGCGATCGGCCTGACAACGGTGACCACCTTCGCCGTCGCCGCCGTCCTGCGGTGGGTTCTGCCCGACCTGGGCTGGGCGGCGGCCCTGGCCCTCGGTGCCGCCGTCGCCCCCACCGACCCCGTCGCCGCAATCTCGATCATGAAGCGGCTGAACGCGCCGGTTCGGATCGTGACCATCATCGAAGGGGAGAACCTCATCAACGACGCCGTCGCGCTCACCGCCTTCGTGCTGGCCGTCGAGGCGCTGACAACGCCCTTCAGCGTCGGCCACGGCATAGCGCGGCTGGCCGGAGTAGTCGCCGGCGGCGTGGCGTACGGCCTGGCAGTGGGGTTCGTCGCGTCCCGCCTGCGCCGCCGGATCCGCGATCCCGGCAGCCAGATCGTCGTGTCCCTCCTGACGCCGTACCTCGCGTTCGTCCCGGCCGACGAGCTCGGCTTCTCCGGGGTGCTCGCCACCGTCTGCGCGGGCTTCTACCTCGGCACGCGCGGAGAGGGCGTGCTCCAACCGGCGTCCCGGCTGCCCGGTCACCTGTTCTGGCAGGTGCTGGTCTTCCTCCTGGAGTCGGCACTGTTCGTCTTGCTCGGCCTTGAGATACGCGTCATCGTGCGCCAGTTGACCGGCGCGGCATGGCCGTCGGCGATTCTCGGCGCGGCAGCGGTCGCGGCTGTCATCCTGGCCCTGCGGCTGGCCTGGACGCAGTTCGTCTTCCCGCTCTCCCGGTACCTGCCCGGCCGGCACATCGCCTTCGATCATCTGCCCTGGCGCGGCAGGCTCGCCATCGGCTGGAGCGGCATGCGAGGCGCGATCTCACTGGCGATCGTGCTGTCCCTGCCGGTCTCCGCGCCGGGCCTGCCGCCGGAACGGCGCGGCGAGCGGCTCTTCGTGACCGGCGCCGTCGTGTTCATCACCCTGATCGGATGTGCGACCACGATGCCCGGCCTGCTGAGACGGCTGGGCCTGGCCGAGTCCGACCGCGTCCGGATCGAGTACCGGGAGGCGAAGATGGCCGTGGTGGAAGCCGCCCTGGCCCGGCTCGACGAACTCATCGAGAACGGCGAGGTCGATGGTCGCACCGGCAGGACCTTCCGCCAGCTGTACGAGGACCTCCTGGAACAGATCGGCACTGAGTTCGGCGAGGACCTCGACGAGGAGGTGACCGACTCCCTGAGCCTCCGCCGCGAACTGGTGCGGACGCAGCGAGAGAAGCTGCGCCGGCTCTACTCCATGGGCAAGATCAGCGTCGAGGGCCTGCGGGCCGTGGACCGATGGCTCGATCTAGAGGACCCCGACATCCGGGAAGTCGGCTGACCGGGGGCGCTGCCCACACCTGTCAACTCTGAGGATGTGCCGGACCGGACGGACGGGCAACGCTTCTTCTAGAGAACGTGCACGACCGGGAACCGACCATCACGGGGGAGGTCAAGGAGCGGGAGAGCCGCGGACTGCGGCATCGCAAGCAGCGGCGTACCGGCCGGTTGAGTACCGGGTGTTCCCGCCCGGCGACATCGACGCCGACCGGGTCGACGCGAACCTCGCCGACGGCGTGCTGACCGTGACGGTCCCCGAGTCCACGACCGAGAAGGCCGCCACGTCGAGGTCAGGGACTGACCCTTCCAGGGCGCTTCGACCACATCCGCTGGAGGAGCCGGTGATCGTCCGTTGTGAGCACTGCGGAAAGAAGAACCGTGTGCCGGCGGCCGCTGACGGCGGTCCGGTCTGCGGGAACTGCCACCGGCCGCTCCCATGGATCGCAGAAGCCGGAGACGAAGACTTCGCCGAGGTCGCCGAGCGCTCCTCGGTGCCGGTCATCGTCGACCTGTGGGCGACCTGGTGCGCGCCATGCCGGACGGTCAGCCCGGTACTGGAGCACCTCGCCCGCGAACTGGCCGGACGGCTGAAGCTCGTGAAGATCGACATCGACCGGGCGCCGAAGATACAGGAGCGCTTCGCCGTTCGTGCCGTCCCCACGCTGCTGCTGATGCGTGACGGGAAGGTGATCGACCAGCGAGCGGGCGCCATGCCCGCTGGGCCGCTCCGGACGTGGGTGGAGGGAACCCTTGGAAGAGACACCTGATCTGAACGGCGCCTACCCCCGGCTCGACCGCGAGCAGATCGGGCTGGTCGCGGCATACGGCGAACAACGCCCGACCCACCGCGGCGATGTCCTCTTCTCGGAAGGGGACCGGGACTACGCCTTCTTCCTGATCCTGGCCGGGACGGTGGAGATATTGGACAAGGGCGAAGTCATTCGCGTGCACGGTCCGGGACGCTTCCTCGGCGAACTGGGCCTGCTGACGGGTCAGCCCACGTTCCTCACGGCCCGCGTCGCCGAGCCGGGCGAGGTGATCGCGATGCCGCCCGGGCGGCTGCGCGAGCTGGCCGCCCAGGAACCCTGGTTCGGCGATCTCGTCCTGCGCGCGTTCCTCATCCGCCGTTCGCTGCTCATCGCGCAGGGCGCCGGGCTGCGGATCATCGGCTCGCGGTTCTCCGCTCGCTGCCGTCGACTGCGCGACTTCGTCGTGCGCAACCGACTGCCCCATCGATGGATCGACGTCGAGGACGACGAGGACGCGGAGACGCTGCTCAGGGGGCTCAGCATCCCGGTGTCGGAGACACCCGTCGTGATCCTGGACGGGAAGCGGGTGCTGCGCAATCCGGGGGACGACGAACTCCCCCGGCTTCTCGGGCTGCCGCCACCGGCACCGGCCTCCTCGGCACACGATCTTCTCATCATCGGAGCGGGTCCGGCCGGGTTGGCCGCGGCCGTGTACGGCTCCTCAGAGGGGCTGGACACGATGGTCGTCGACGCCATCGCCACCGGAGGGCAGGCCGGGACGTCATCCAAGATCGAGAATTACCTCGGTTTCCCCGCCGGCATCTCGGGCGCGGATCTGGCCGATCGGGCGGTCATCCAGGCCGGGAGATTCGGGGCGAAGCTCCAGGTGCCCGGCGAGGCCACGGGACTACGGGTACGCAGCGACCGGTACACCGTCGACCTCGGAGGAGGCGGCGAACTCTCCGGCCGGACGGTCGTCATCGCGACCGGCGCCCGCTATCGCCGGCTTGACGTCCCGCACCTGGAAGACTTCGACGGCGCCGGGGTCTACTACGCGGCGACCCAGGTTGAGGCGCTGCAATGTCGGGACATGCCGGTGGCCATCGTCGGCGGCGGCAACTCGGCCGGCCAGGCGGCCGTGTTCCTGGCTCGGCACGCCACCCGTGTCCTGCTCTTCGTCCGGGGTGCGGAGCTCGGCGAGAACATGTCGCGCTACCTCGTCGATCGGATCGAGCACTGTCCCGAAATAGAGGTGTTCCTCCACACAGAGATCCGTGAAGTGCACGGACACGATTTTCTGGAGGAGGCAGTCGCGGTGAACAACCGGACCAGTGAAGCCCGCCGATTCGAGATTCGGGCGTTGTTCGTCTTCATCGGAGCCGCGCCCTGTGTCGACTGGTTGGCGGACACGGTCGAACTCGACGACAAGGGATACGTGCGCACCGGCGGACCTCAAGCCCTGCCGTTGGAGACCAGCCTGCCCGGCGTGTTGGCCGTCGGTGACGTGCGAAGCGGTTCGATCAAGCGTGTCGCTTCGGCGGTGGGGGAGGGGGCGATGGCCGTCCGCATGGCATTCGTGCGCCTGAACCGATAAACGGCTGTGGGGCGTGAGATGAGCAGTGACCAGCGAATACGCGCAGCCGTCACGCCGGCGCGCGTGGGCCTGAGGCGGCTGCGGACGCAGCCCACGGCCTTCGAGATCGCTCGCCTCGCCGTGACAGCGGTTCTCGCGTTCGCGTTCGCGTCGTGGTTGCCCGACACCAGTCCAAGGCCCGTACTCGCCCCTCTGACCGCGATCCTCGTCCTCCAGATCACGCTGTTCCAGACCATTCGCCATGTCTGGCAGCGCGTCGTCAGCGTCGTGGTCGGTGTGATAGTCGCGGCACTGCTGTCGAGCCTGGTGGGATTCAGTTGGTGGAGCCTGGGCCTGACCATCACCGCCGCGCTGATCTGCGGTGTCTTGATGCGGCTCGGCAACTATGTCCTCGAGGTGCCGATCAGCGCCATGCTCATCCTGTCTCTCGGAACCGGCGCCGCGGCCACGGGACGGATCGTGGAGACCCTTGCCGGCGCTCTCACCGGCCTGATCGCCGGACTCCTGACCTCACCCGTCAGGATCCAGGCAGCGGAGGAGGCTTTGGAGGGTCTGAGCGACATCATGGCCCACCACCTCCATGACATCGCCGAAGCAGTTGAAAAGGGCACCGAGCCGCGCACGTACGGCGAGTTGCTCGCCCAGGCCCGCTCCCTCAGCCGGGACGTCCAACGCGTGGACGGCGAACTCGCACAAGCCGAGGAGAGCATCCGACTCAATCCGCAGGGGGTCGGAATGTTGCGGGCAATGGTGGCGCTACGGGAGACCCTGGCCGCTCTGGAACACTGCGGGATCACCATCCGCGGCCTGGCCCGCTGTCTCGCCGACCACGCCAACGAGTCCGAGTCAGAGCGAGAGGACCCTCTGTCCCAGAGCGACGCTCGCAGCCGCTTGGCCACGGCGCTAGGACATCTGGCCTCGGCGCTGAGCACCTACGGGCGAATGCGCCGCCAGCAGTTCACCATAGGAACGACCGACCTCGAGGACCCTCTCGCCTATCACCTGACCGCCGCGCACGAAGAGCGCGTGAGACTGGGCGAGTTGTTGTGGGCCGACAGCCCCGATTGGCCGCTCCATGGCGAGGTCCTCGTTCATCTCGACCGCTTGAGAAACGAACTGAAGTCCGAGCGGCGGATGCTGACCAAAGGACGCCCAAACCGCCGACTCGGCATCCCCAAGCCTTCGCCGCCCGCCACACTCAGCCCGATCCGACGGCGAACAGACCTACGCCGAACACGCTCCTGACCACCTCCCCGTCGACAAGGCCCGAGCGCCTTCAACCTGGAACGTCGTTCAGTCCACCGAGGACCCCAATGCCTCGGCGCCGTCCGGGCAGATGAAGAAGAACGGCGTCTACGACGACGCGGCCCGTGCCGCGGCCTTCGCCACCGCCCAGATCCGGCGGCACCTCGTCACCAACCTGCATTCCGCGCAGGACGCCTGCTGGGCGGCCTCCGATGCCCTCCACGTCGCAGCCCGAGTCACCGGCCACCGTCACCTCCACCGCGCCGCCGATGCCTGCTCGACACCATTGCTCAGCTGCGCAGCCTCCAGGAGCGTCACGTCCAGGCCGACGCTGCTCGAAGAGCCGCCGTCCATACGCGAGAAGCACGACCAGCGGGCGGCGCACCCTCACCTTCGCTGGCCGACCCGAACGCGCAAGCGCGCCTGGCCATGGCCGCCTTCCCGAACGCGTGGCCTATCAATGTTGCCCACCACCGCAGCCACCCCACACAAACCCAGGCACTGCACCGCTACCTGCGCTGGCGCAGCGCCAACGCTCGCCACCCCGACGTACTCGCCGCCCAACGAAAGGAACGCGCCCGCATCCGCAGCGAGAAGGTCAACGGCTGGGGCAGACGCTCACTCAACGTCGCAGCCTGAGCGACCGCGAACCGCAGCCCCGGAGCGCCGAAAGGGACAAGTTCACGAAGAGGACAGCGACAGAAGGACGACTCAGGAGGCGGACGGCTCGATCTCCCCCGCAAAGACGATGACCTGGTCGATGAGGCTCCGCCGCAGATGGACGACATCGGTTCCCACCAGGCGGGGGCCTCCGTCCGGCGTTGTGAAGACCCACTGGTACCGGGCCCACTCGTCAGGCATGTCCACCGCTGAGCAGCGCGTCATCGTGCCGGTCCCCGCCGGGTGGCGCCGGATGTCCAGCACGAACCGCTCGACCGCCGCGATTCCTTCGCTGCGGCCCAACGGCCCCCAGAAGACCACGTCTGTGGTCAGGGCCTGGGAGAGCAGGGCGGTCACATAGCTGTCGGCCGAGGCGTTGAACGCGGCGATGAACGTGTCGATCGCGGAGCGCGCCGTCTCTTCCTGCATGCCCCAGTAATACCAGGCGTTGCGCGTGTGCTCGTCCCGCGAGCCGCCTTCCGATCACGGTGGACCATCCCGGTCACAGCACCAGATGCGCCGCTGAGGCTGGTGGCGGACGTGGCTAACAAACGATCAAGAGGCCGGTTTGCGAGAGCCCTCTCCCTCCTTGCCTCCTTCGCCGTGATGTGCGGAGAAAGGCGTGGATTCTGCTGGCGAGAATTGCTGTACGCCTCTGACGGACGACGATGAAAGGGCGGAAGCGCTGCTTTCAGGTACGGGTGAGGAGGACGCTCCGGACCTGTGAGCGGACGAGAGCGCGGTCGAAGACGCGGACGTCGTCGATTCCGCCTCGCCAGTGGTCGATGGGGAGGACTGGTGCCGCCGCCATGAGGGAAGTGCGTCCGGTCTGCTGCTGGGCCGCGTCCTCACCGAACGCTGCCACCTGCTCAGACATTGCGGCCGGAGCGAGGCGCCGCCGCCTGCGGCGGCGAAGCGGTGGCGGTGCTCGGCCGAACGGAGGCGCCGCGCCTCGTCATCGCCCGCGCCTACGCCGCCCTGGCCGTCGCCAGGGCCGAGAACGGCGAGCTCGACGATGCCTGTGCGGCGGCCTTCCGTGCGATCAAGGGCGACCTGATGAAGCCCCTTCTCACCGCGAAGCGCACACCCGACGCCGAGTGGGTCGCCCGCCGCACGGTCGAAATGCTTCGCAGCGTTGCGGTCCGCAACCTCGCCAGCCGTGAGGACCTGGCGCGGGCGCTATTCCGGCACGGTGTCTGCCTCAAGGGTCTCGGGCAGTTGGAGTGGCTTCCCCCGGTACAAGAGGCCATCCAGTTGCCGCGCGACCAGCAGGCCGACGGACTCGGAACCAGCCAAACTCGGGAGAACCTCAATCTCTACATGCGGTTCCGAGCGCAATTCCTACCGCGGAACGTGGCGGCGCTGCAGTCGGGCACCGGAGTGGAGCGCATCGACCGTCACGGCCGCAACGATCCATGCCCCTGCGGTTCCGGCCGCAAATACAAGCGCTGCTGTCGGCAGCCGGGCGCGAACCGACCATAAGCCTTGGTCGGCCCGCCGCAGCAGAGACGAGGCCCCGATCGGGTCCGCAGCTGCAACGCACGCTCCCGCCCTGCGTCCGTGCTGCGGCCCAGCGCGTCCAGGAACGCGCGCTTCCGCGACATCGATTGAAGTACTTCATCAGCTCCTCTCTCCGATGCCGGATCCACACCTCCCTCGGAAGTTCTCCAGTGTTCCCTTGTCCGCTATATCTGGGTCAGTGTCGCGATGATGAGTTGTTATTCCATGTTTTTCTATCCGCGTGAGACGACCCCATTTCGGGGCTATATCACCCCCCGTCGGGTGCCGATCCGTTCAGAATCGCCGAGCCGACAACGAGCCGATATGGGCCGTTGACGGTCTGCTGGCCGGGCACGGGGAGACGAGACCGCCTGTGCCGTCGCGGGGCTCCTCAGGGCAGCGCTGGAAGCCGCTCCGTGAGAGGAGCTCAATGACCACCCCGTCCTGGGCCTGCGCCGGGCGGGGCGGTAGGCCGAGGGCCTTGTCGCGGCGCGTCCAGCCCGTGGTCGCGTAGGGGACCGATCGACAGGCCGCGGTCGCGTATCCACTCCAAGAGCGGCGGCAGCGCGTCGAGCGTCTTCCTCCACGAGTCGGGTGCCGATGTGCAGTCGGAGTCGTGGAGGAGCACGGTTCCTCCACCGTCGAGGTCGCGCGTGAGGGTCGCGAGGATGGAGGCGGGGGTCGCCGCGTGCGTCCAGTCCCTTCCCCAGTTCGTCCAGAGAACCGGTGTGAGGCTTAGGCGGCGGGCCGCCCGCAAGGCCGAGAGGCTCAGCACACCGTAGGGGGGCCGGTACCATCGCGGCACCGTCCCGGTGACGTTGACGATCGACTCCATCGCCCGGGCCAGGTCGTCGTAGGTCGCGGCGGGCCCACGCAGCAGCATGCAGCGGTGCTCCCATCCGTGGACGGCGATCTCGTGTCCTGACTCGGCGAGGCTCCGGCCCAGGTCCGGGGCGGCCTTGAGCATCCGGCCGAGCAGGAAGTAAGTGGCCTTCACCCCGTGCTCCCGCAAGACGGTCAGGAACGCCGGCGTCGAGCGCGGGTCTGGACCGTCGTCGAACGTGAGCGCCACATGGCCGGGTTCGCCGACGCCGGCCAGCCCGGGGAACAGCTGCCGGCGCAGCGGCCCGATCGACGTGACGGCCGGCGAGGCATGTGCGGTGGCGAGGACACCTGCCGCCGTCACGGCGAGACGCGTGGCGCTCATCGGGACGCCTCCACCATCTCGGAAACCTCCATGGACGCGGGTCGGCCGGTGGCCGCGGGGTCTCGTCCGGTCGCCAGGGCGGCGACGATCGCCGCCGGGTCGGCGGCTCCGGTGGACTCGATGGCGCGGGGTGCCGTCAGCGCCGCGAACAACGCCTCGGGCAGCTCGTCGGGTCTGCGTGCCCACGGCGCCCATCCGGACTCCTCCAAAGCGGCGGCGTTGGTCCTGCCGTGTCCCGGAAGGCAGCGGTAGCTGATGACGGGCAGGCCGGACGCCAGCGCCTCGAGGGAGCTGAGGCCGCCGGCGTTCTGAACCACGAGGTCACAGGCGCGCATCAACGTCGGCATGTCCTCGACCCAGCCGAGCGTGACGCCGACACCGGAGCGGGCGAGCGCCTCCCGCAGCGCGGTGTTGCGCCCGCACACGACGACCGGCGTGACCAGCCGGGACGCGGCCACGTCCCGTACGGTGGCCGCCACGTCCCCGGATCCCCAGGCGCCTGCGACCACCAGGGCCAGGCGGTCGTCGTCCGGCAGGCCGAAGTGCAGTCGTGCCAGCTGCCGTTCGAGGACGGACGAGGCGGGCCGAAAACCGGGTCGTACGGCGGGCGCGCACACCTGGACGTTGGCCGCGCCGAGCCGTCGCGCCTGCGCCGCCGCCGTCGGGTGCAGCGCCAGGTGGGCGTCGGCCCTTTCGGCGATCCACAGAGGGTGCACGGACATGTCGGTGAGGTAGGTGACGACCGGGACTCGGAGCGCGCCGCGCCGCCGCAGCCGGCCCAACGCTTGGCTCGCGAGGGGGTAGGTCGACACGACGACGTCGGAGCCCGCCGCCGTATGGGCGAGGCGACGGGCGGCCAGCCCGCTCAGGGCACGTGCCGCCGCCGCGAGTTTCCTGCGCTGGTCCAGCGCGGTGAACAACCGTTCCCAGCTTTCCGGGGCGGCTCGCAGTTGCAGCGCGTACGTCTGCCGCAGGAGGCGGCCGAGGGAGGCTGGGAGGAGGTCGAGATAGTCGTGGCGGTCGACGGTGATTCCGGCTTCGCCGAGCCGGCGGGCCAGCTCGCTCGCCGCACCGTCGTGCCCGGCGCCGACGCTCGCCGACACGATCGTGACGTGCCGTCTCGTGCCGGGGTGGATCAAGGAGGGGGTCACGACCTGGTGCCTTCTGTCTCGACGCGACGGAACTCGGCCGTCGCCGGCCGGAGGGGGAGTCAGGGAAGGGATCGCTCGTCGCCGCGCGTTCCGCGTCGGCGGCGACCGTCACGACCGGCGGGCGCGCCGGATGCGCAGGCGTCCGCACAAGGTGCCGCGGTGCTCGACGCCGACGGTGGTGAACCGCCCGTACACGATGGCCAGCCAGCAGAACCCGCCGACCGCGATCACTTCGGCGCGCTGCTTCCGGCCGGCCAATCGGCCGCCGGTGAACAGCACTGCCGGGAGTGTCGAATCGGCCGGCAGCCGGCCCCAGGCGATGGCGCACGGGCGTCCGCAGGAGACGGCGCGCCGGGCGCCCCGCAGCATCTCCGGCGCCACCGATGACCGCACGAGGACGTCGACCAGCGTCTCTGCCTCGTACATCTCCAGCGCGGGCCGCTCCTTAGCTGCCCGGACGAGCCGAATCGCCCACGGGGTGCCGGTCAGGCACTGCTCGACGGGCGCCGCGCTGGTGGCCATGGGGTGATCTCCTTCCGTGCCCAGCTCATGGGGCACGGGATCAGCGTCGTCGTTTCGAGAGCGAAGAACAGTAACGCGGCTATCCGACTCGGGGTGGCACTAGGTTCACCTTTGACCATCCCGCCTGCTCCAGGAGCGCCGCCTGCCCCGGAGTGCCCATCGAGGCGATCGCCGACCTGTGCGGGCACTCCTCTCCGGCGGTCACCGGGGAGGCCTACCGGTACCGGCTCAGGCCGGTGATCACTCGGGGCGCCGAGGTGGCCGACGCGGTGTTCCGTTCGGGCAAGTCGGCGTAGGCCGTATGGCGGTGGCTCCCCGGTTGGCTTCGAACCAGGGGTGTCCTACTGCGAACAAGGACGGTGTCCAAGCCTCCGACCTTGATCGAGTGCGGGTGCTTGTCGGTGCGTGTCGATGGAGTCTGTGATGCGGTGCGCTCATCTCTCAGAGGCGCTGAACGAATCATCCCCGCATGCGCGGGCTGGCGGTCGGGAGCAGGCTGTCCATACAAAGCGGGGCCCGGCTGGTGCCGGGCCCCGCGATGGAGCACTCGTTGAGTGTTAGTTGCGCCGGCGCTGTGTGCCGGCGAAGGGTGTTCAGGTCCGCGGTGCTGTTCCGCGTGCGAGCAGTTTTGCGGCCACCGGCGCCATGAAGGCGACGGTGCCCACAACTGAGGCCAGCGAAGCCAGGCCGGCGACGACCAGCGTCGAACGTGGCCCGAAGGTCTCGGCCAGCCAGCCGATCAGGGGATAGCCAACAAGCGAGCTCCCGGTGATCACCAGCAGGTACAGGCCCATCACCCTGCCGCGCAACTCCTCCGGGGCGCCCAGATGCGTGAGCGAGTAGGCCGTCGTGGTGAAGGTCATCAACGCCATGCCCGTCGGTAGCTGCATGGCAGCGAAGGCCCAGTAGTGCGGCATCAGTCCGGTCGCGGTCACCAGGATCCCGAAGACCGCCGCCGCGGCCAGCATGTCCCGCATACTCGGCTGCTTCCGACGGGCGGTGAGCAGTGAGCCGACCAGCCCGCCGACTGCCGCCATCGCCGTGACGAGGCCGAATGACGAGGCTCCGGTATGGAAGACCTCTCGGCTCATCAGGGCATCGGTCACCGCGAAGTTCATGCCGAACGCGGAGACCAGCAGCATGATGGTCATCAGCATGAGCAGGTCGCGGCGCTGCCGGACGTAGCGCAGGCCCTCGCGCAGCTGGCCTTTTGCCCGCGGCATCGGAGCCTTGACGTACAGCTCGTCCTCACGCATGAGGTAGAGCCCGAGTTCCATGGCGGCGAACGACGCGGCGTTGATGAGGAAGACCGGTCCGGTGCCGACGGCGGCGATCAGCACGCCGGCGACGGCCGGGCCGAGGATCATCGTTGTGTTGAACAGCGCGTTGTTCAGGCCGATGGCGTTGGACACGTCGCGTGGCCCCACGACCTCGAAGGTGAACGCCATCCGGGCCGGGCTGTCCACTGTCACGGCCAGGCCGAGGCCGAACGCCAGGGCGTACACATTCCACACGCTGACGGAGCCGGTGACGGTGAGCAGGCCGAGCACGAGCGCGAGCGTGCCCATCACCGCCTGGCTGATCATGAGAATGCGCCGCTTGGGGTACCGGTCGGCCAGGACACTGCCGTACAGGCCGAACAGCAGCGCCGGCAGCAGTTGCAGACCGGCCGTGATGCCGACCGCGGTGCCGCTGCCGTGCGTCAGTTCCAGCACCAACCAGTCCTGTGCGGTCATCTGCATCCAACCGCCGATGCTGGAGATGCCCTGACTCGGCATGAGCAGCCGGTAGTTGCGATGGTTCCGCATCGAGCGGAACAGCCTGAGGTCCTGCTGAGCCGCTTGAGGAGCGCTGCTCGGCGGGCCCTCCCTGGCGGAGTCGGCTCCACCTGCACCCGAGATGTCGGACATTGTCGGTCCTTTCGTTTGTGTGGTCTTGCCGTGGCGCCTCTGCACGCCACCGCAGGGACCGTCCTGCCAGCGCACGGCAAAGCAAGAGGTCGGCTGGGAAGGGTGAGAATCGCGACACTGGATGTGTCGGGCGACTCCGACCTCACAGCGCCCAATCGTCCGCGCGCAGAACGCCCTCGCCCACTCCTTGGGGTAGCCGTCTTCGTGACGCGGCCTCACCGCGAGGCAGCTTTTGGACCGGATGGGTGCCGAATCGGCCACTTTGGCCCTGCGCGGCCAGGACGTCTTCCTCGATGAGTTCGGTGACGTCCTCTACGACGACGACGCCTACGTGGTGTCCGCCGGACGGTATGCGTCGTGGGCATGGGCGTGGGAGCACGGCAGTTGGTTGTGCGTCGAAGACGACGAACTGGTGCGCAGGGTCTCGGCCGACACGACAGCCGTGGTGCTGCACGCCAACGAAAAGCCCATGGTCGAGTTCCGCTACGCCGAAGACGGGCGCCTGGTCACCGGCATCAACACCCTTGCTCAGCCTCCGTCCCGAAGACCGCACCGGGAGCGACCCCCACCGCTTCGATGCCACACTGCGCGCACTGGAGGCCGACCCGGATAGCAACGACTACGGGCCCCTGGGGCTCCGCGGACTCTTCTATCGGGTCGCCGAAGACCTCGGCATCGGACTCCCGCCCGAAGACTTGATCAAGACGCCCGTCTTCAGCGGACAGCTCCATCCTCGAACTCCGTGACCAAAACCGGCGAGGCTTTCACAACCGTCCTCACCGGCCCACACCGACTGATTCCTCACGAACAGTGACTCTTCACAAATTTGATCCAGAACCGCTTTTTGGCCGACGCACTTACGGTGATCGCCAGCTCGCACGTCACGCGCTCAAGGGCGGCAACCGCGATGACGGTGAACGATGAGTACGCCCGGTGCGGGCCCCCGCACCGGGCGTACCGGGAGGTCGTCAGTGACGTCCCACGTGCTGTGTCGGGACGGATCAGCAGGTCGGCTCGCCGCTCTGCGCGGGAACGTTGATGGCGCTCCACGCGGCCTTCACCGCGTTGCACTCGGTGGTCGAGCCGGGGAACAGCTCCTTGGCCGCCTGGAGGGTCGCGACGCGGGCGCGGGCGTGGCTCCAGCTCGTCACCTTGCGGTTCAGGCCGCCCATGAAGATCTGGCCGGCCTTCTGGATGCCGATGCCCGTGACACGGGAGTTGTTGCAGGTGGGGCTGGTCGGGTTGCCGTTGGTCGGGTTCGAGCCCTCGGCGAGCAGGTAGAACCAGTGGTTCTGCGGGCCGGCCGCCGCGTGCACCTCGGTGCTGGGGATCGAGGACGAGTAGCAGTTCGGGTCGCCCAGCGCGGACGGGTTGTACATGTTGCGGATCGGGCCCTGGCCGACCAGGTCGACCTCCTCGCCGACCAGGTAGTCCGGCGGGTCGTAGGTGGCGGGCTCGTTCATGTAGTGCTCGGTCAGCGCGCCGAAGATGTCGCCGGCCGACTCGTTCATGCCGCCCTTCTCGTTGCCGCTGCCGCCGCTGGCACCGCCGGGCGTGGTCTGGAAGATCGCGTGCCCGTTCTCGTGGCCGACGACGTCGACGGAGGTGGCCAGCTTGGTGTTCGACTGGTTGTGTCCGAAGTTGGTGTAGCTGCCGTTCCAGTAGGCGTTGACGTCGTTCAGACCCACGCGCGAGGGGAAGCCGCGGCCGTTGCCGTTGGTCCCGTTGCGGCCGAGCCATGCCTTGAGCATGTCCCATTCCTTCTGGACCGCGTACAACACGTCCACGCAGCCGGTCTCCAGGTTCGTCCCGCTGCCGTTGCCCCAGGCGCTGTCGGTGCCGGTGTAGGCCGAGCCGCCCTGGCCGCCGCACTGGTGGCCGGGACGCGAGGGGTCGGTCATGGACGTCGCCGCGGTGCTCAGGTCCACGGTGCCGTGGTAGAAGCTTCTGTCATCGGCGGCGTCGCGGACGTCGTCGAACGTCCCGACGACCTTGCCGGTCTTGGCGTCGACGAACACGTGCAGTTTCGTCTCGCCCTTCTTCTGGCGACCGGTGACGACCGTTTCGTAGACCAGGCGTCCCTTGCCCTCCGCCAGCACGGTGAGGCGGGGGGTGGAGACCGTGTCGACCTTCGCGACCTTGGCACGCGACACCGCGGCGGCCTGCGACGCCTTGATCGACGCCTTGACGCCGACGTTGAGCGTCGCGGTCTGGTTGACCGAGGTGCTCAACACACCGCCGTCGGCGTTCGTCGTGACGACGATGTCGCCGCCGTAGACGGGCAGGCCGTCGTAGGTGCGCTGGTACTCCACGTACTGGAGGCCGCGCAGGCCCGAGGTGACGTTCGTACGGAAGATCTTGTCCTTCGGGGCCTTCTTGACCTCCGCAGGCTTGGCGGCCACGAAGGTGTCGGCCGAGACCGCCGCGAGCGTGCGAGGGTTCGGCTTGGCCGGGGTGGTGCGGGCGGTCGCTCCTGTGGCGGGGACGGACATCGCCACGGCGAGGCCGGCCGCCAGCGCCGCCGCCCCGATCGCGGTCTGGTGTCTCACAGGGGTGCTCCTTCCACGGACCCGACGGCACAGGGCGTCCGAAGCCTCACGTGGGAGCGGCCTGAGACGCCCTTGCCGCTGGGGGGATTGGGGACGAGTCGCTCATCCGGGATGAGCTGCCCCGAAGTGCACCTTGCCGGACTTGAACGTGTCAATACATTCAAAGCAGCATGAAATTTCACAAACCAAGAACTGAGGCACTGTATGCGAGGCAAATTCCCTGGTGAACATCATCCGGCCCGGCCCACCGGAGTTACGGGCGGCACCGAACCCCGGTGATCAGAGGTTGGCCCCGAGTATCCGCGCAGCGGCCTCGCCCCTCACCCGACGAAGCTTGCGCAGGCCGGGAAGACCGTGGATGGCGGGCGTGGACCGCCAAAGCCGTCTTTTCGGAGGCCGAGTCTGGCCTCTGCAAAGGCTGGTGGCCCTACTTACGTGCGCGCCAATACTGCTCCTCCCTGTATTGGCGCGGAGACAAGCCGTAGGCGTCGCGGAACGCCTGGGTGAAGTGTTGCGGCCTGGAGAACCCCCATCGCGCCGCGATCTCGCTGATCCGACGGGTGGCGAGCAGCGGTTCGGCCAGGTCGCGGCGGCAGTGTTCCAGACGGCGTTCGCGGATCCAACCGGCGACCGTGCGGCCCTGCTCGTTGAACAGGTTGTGGAGGTGGCGCAGGGAGATGTGGTGGGCGGCGGCGATCGAGGCCGGCGACAGGTCCGGATCGCTGAGGTTCTGCTGGATGAAGGTGTGAATCTGGGCCAGGAGCGCCCGCCGGCGGGTGTGCAGCGGCACCGCGTCGCCGGCCTCCAACTCGTGGGCGAGGGCGGCGGTCAGAGCCTCCAGTGCGAGGGTGGACAACCTTGCCAGGTCAGTGGGGCTGTACTCGCCGATGTGCCGGGCGAGTTGAAGGAGGAAGGTCGAGGTGAGGGCCCCGACCCCCTGGGAGCCGGGAATCCGCACGGCGGTCAGGCGGTCGAGGTCCCGGGCCGGCAGCGGCAGCAGGTCGCGCGAGAATCGCAGCACCAGCAGACGAGCGACGGGGGAGTCCGTGGAGAGTGTCGCCGAATACGGCCGCGAGGTGTCGTAGAGAACCAGGTCGCCGACGCCGAAAGCCGTCTCCCGGCCGTTCTGCGTGGCGTTCCCCGCACCGTCCACGGCGATTCCGAGTTTGCACAGCCCGGGGTCGTCCTGGCGGATGAGCTTCGCCGTCCGGCGTATCACGTAGGGCGTCGTCGTCATCAGCGCGACCTGGAGAGAGCCCAAGTCCCAGATATCCATACGGGCTTGGAAACTCGTCTCCAGGTCCGGGTCGCAGCTGAGCTCGTAGGGAACCCAGGTTCGGGAACTGACCTCATGCCAGAAGGCGAACCGCTCGCCGGCCGCCAACCCGTTCGTGCTCACGGTGTGCATGGATGCTTTCAATCTTGGACGATTCACGTCCAGGAGCGGTCCTTTGCGTACGGACTCGCGACCTGCCCCTCAGGAGGAGCCCCTCGTCGCGATGAGGGTGCCAGGTTCCGCTGGTCAGAACTCCGGCAGGTCTCGGTGTGCAGATGCTTGTCCCTGATTGGCTTGCCGGCAGAGCCGCACACCAAGAAATGAGCTCCGGCGTTCGTTGCAAGCAACGAACGCCGGAGCCGACTTAAAGGTAAAAGTAAAACGAGATGGCCCGGTGTGCCGCTACCTCAGCCGATCCGGGTGCCGCAGCTCTGGCAGACCTTGGCGTTCTCGCTGTTGTAAGTGCCGCAGGTGGGGCACGGGTACTGGTCGACGCCCATCGCCCGGCGGACGATCATCGCGATCTTGCGCATCGCTTCTCTCCTTTGATGATTCGCAGACGGCCTTTACCGCCAGCAATCCGAACTGTACACATCTGCGACTGTCGTCGGCGACGAGAAAGCGCTTCTTCGGTCATATTAGTGCAGAATGTGCACTCATCCGTAAGAGTCGTGCACGCATACTGAAGAGTGGCAATGGAATCGCTCTGCGGCGGGGGCGCAAGCCTGGCTCGTTGATGGCCCGATAGGGCGGGGGGCTGGAACCAGTTCACCGCCGGGCCGGTGTGCCAGGGTGGTGCGGCGCGCGCCTCGATGCGCAGCGAACAAAGCTTCTGAGCGACCTGGGGGAGGCGGTCCAGGACGTGTCAGGGGGCGCAAGGAGCAGAGGGTGTTCGGTGTGATCGCCGGTCGAGGCGTTCTTGGGCAAAGCGACGGCGAGGGCACCCGCTGGAAAACCGGATGCCCTCGCCGTGGGGCTCTGGGGGCCGAAGCCGCCGCTATGAGGATGGGCAGAAGACGTGCTCCATGGCCTTGCCCATGGCTTGGCCCGATCTGGAGTTGCCCTTGCTGCTCAGGGCGGCCGAAATCGAGAGCTGGCGGTGGCCGTCCTCTGAGTAAAAGGTCATGGCGATGAGGCAGGGGCCCGCCCATGATGTAGTGGTCGAGTTTGCTCCATGAGCGCGAGAAGCTCCCCGTCGGATGGTATTCCTGGGGTCCGTCCCATGGTCGGGGTTGATCAGGTCGAGCAGATGTTGCAGGTCGGCGATGGCCCGCCTACGGCGTCGACAGCGACCACGACGGCCGCAAAGACCGCTACAACCCCGCCGACGCCATCCACTACCTGACACGCGGCGTGTCGTCGAAGAGGGCCGCCCGCCATAGATGATCAGTTCCGCCAGTGTGTCCGGCCGGCCGAACGTTCCGACGCGCTGCGGGATCTCGCTGGCGGACCAGCCGAGGCGTGCGCTGGCTTGTTCGTCCGTGGAGATTTCTCAACCGGGTTCGGTGACCTTGGCGGCGCCTTCCGGTGTGTTCTCCGGCTCGGAGGACGTGAGCACGGGGTGTTTGCGCAGGGCGATCCGGTCGATCTTGTTGGCGGGCGTCCGCGGCAGTTCGGGCAGGATGAGGATCCGGGACGGCCGCTTGTACGCGGTGAGACGCTCGGCGCAGTGGCGTTCGAGTTCCTGGAGGTCGGGTGGCGTGTCCGGTGCGGCGGACACGAACGTGACGGGCCGCTCGCCCTTGCGCTCGTCCGGTACGCCGATGGTCGCGGACTCGACCACCGTGGGATGGGCGAGCAGCGTGTCGTCGATCTCGCGGGGGTAGACGTTGAAACCGCCCACAATGATCATGTCTTTCGCGCGGTCGACGATGCGCAGGTAGCCGTCATCGTCGAAGCGTCCGACGTCACCGGTGTGGAACCAGCCGTCCCGGTGCGCGGGGATGATCCCTCCGTCCAGGCCGCGGTAATGGCGCAGCATGTGAGGCGCCCTGACCCTGATCTCGCCCACCTCCCCGGCGGCGACGGGCGTGCCGGTTCGGAGGTCGGCGACCTCTACCTCGACGAGGGGGGAGGGAATCCCGACCGAGCCTGGGCGCGGTGGTCGCCCGACCGGGTTGTAGGTGATCGGTGCCAGTTCCGTCATCCCGTACGCCTCGTAGATCGGTAGCCCGGTGACCGCCTGCCAGCGTTCCTGCAGGTCGGCGGGGATGGCCGAGCCGCCGCCCTGGCAGAGGCGCAGCGCCGCCAGATCGGCGCGGGCGAGTTCGGGGGCCGCGAGGACGCCGCCGTAGATGGCCGCCGGTCCGCCGCTGAAGACCGTCGCGCGATGCCGCTCCAGTTCCGCGACGACCGCCGCGGGGACGAAGCGCGGCACCATCACGAGCCCGCCGCGGCGGTAGACGGCGTGCAGGAAACCGATCGCCAGGCCCCAGATGTGGAACATCGGCGCCACGTTGAGCCAGATCTCCTCGTCCGGGCGCGTCGGCCAGCACAGCTCGGCGCCCTCGACCGTCGTCAGCAGCGTTTCGTGGGTGTACTCAACGCCCTTCGGCAGACCGGTTGTGCCGCCGGTGAACAGAAGAGCGGCCAGGTCGTCGGGGGCCGGGCCCTCCACCGGGGCCGCCGAGTCCGCGGGTCTGGCCGGCCGGAGATCGGCGTCGGTGACCGGCAGGACGTCCAGGCCCAGTTCGGCGGCGGACGCGAGCGGACCGGGTGCGGCCGTCTCCGCGTCGGTGAGGACGAACGCGGGTGAGGCCCCCTTCAGCAGCGGGACCAGCTCCGCCGGGGTGTAGCCGGGGTTGAGGCAGGCGATGCTCCCGCCCGCCGTCCACACCGCGAAGATCGCCACCGCCATGCGAGGGCTGTTGGGCATGGCGATCGCGATCGTCGCACCCCGCGCACCCGCCTCGGCGAGACGCGCGGCCAGACCATCGACCGCCCTGCCGTACTCGGCGTAGGTCAGCGTCTCGGCGCCGCACATCACGGCCACGCGGGCGGGGGCCAGGGCGACCGCTTCGCGCAGCGCCGCGACCATCGTCGCCGGCCGGCGCCCGCACGTGCTCGAGGGGACGGATCCATCCAAGGCAGGCATGGCTGCACTCCTCTCACCAGAGTGCGTTTTTTCTATCGGTCTATCGATAGAACGTCAATAGCCCAGCTCGGACCGGCCGGGCGTGGATGAGAGGAGGAGCCGCCGCTCAGTCCTCGGGCGGCAGGCCGATCAGGTCGCAGAACGCGGCGGAGACCTGTCCGGCGTTGAACTCGTCCGGCTTGTACCACCAGTGCATCCAGCTCATCATTCCGAGGATCCCCTCGCTGACGATGCGGGTCGGGTGCCCGGCCGGCAGGACGCCCTGCTCCTGCGCGCGGGAGACGACCTCCTCGACCCGGACGACGAAGTCCCGCTCGTGGCCGCTGACCTCACGGCCGACGTCCGCCGGCAGCGAGCGGAACTCCTTCCAGTACACGGCGAACGTTCGCTGGTTGAGGGCGAGGGAGCGGACGAAGGCGTCGATGACGCGACGCAGTTGCGTCGCCGGGTCGGCGGGAGCGGCGAGGGCGTCGTCCAGCGCTCTCGTGAAGTCGCGGTCGACCTGGCGGGCGATCTCCGACATGAGGACTTCCTTGGAGCCGACGTAGTGGTAGATCGTCGGCTGGCTCATCCCCGCGCGCTCGGCGATCTCCTTCGTGGTGCCCCGGTCGTAGCCGCGGACGAAGAAGACGTCGGCGGCGACGTCCAGGATCCGGCGCCGCTTGTCCTCCCAGTCGTCGTTCCGGCTGCCGGGCTTGCGCCCCGGACGCCTGCGCGTCGTGGCCTCGTCTCGTCGTGCGGTGTCCTCTGGAATCACGCTCCGATGCTAGCCGAATGATCGATCGGCCGATCGATCGCTTTGCGGCCCGGTGGTCCGGCTGCTACAGTCCCCAAAATAAATCGATTGACCGATCGAATGAATGGGAGGTGTCGTGGTGGGAGACCGACTCTTCGACCAGGGCGCCCAGGTGCGCCGGGTCCTCGCGGCCGGCCACGAGACCGCGTACCACGAGGCCGGGAGCGGGCGGCCCATCGTGCTGCTCCACGGATCCGGCCCAGGCGTCTCGGCCTGGTCGAACTGGTCCGGAGTGCTGCCCGCACTCGCTGCCGGGCACCGGGTGCTGGCGCCCGACATCGCCGGATTCGGCAGGACCCTGTTCCAGGAGGGGACCGAGTACGGGATCAAGCTCTGGACGCGGCAGCTCTTCGCGTTTCTCGACGCCCTGGACATCCCGTCCGCCGTGCTGGTGGGGAACAGCTTCGGCGGCGGCCTGGCGCTGGCCGCAACGCTGCGGGACCCGTCCCGCGTGGACGGCCTCGTACTGCTCGGCACGCCCGCCGGGACGTTCACGATGACCGAGGGGCTCCGGGCGGGCTGGCACTACGAACCCGATCCGGACGAGATGCGGCGCATCCTGCGGCTCTTCCCGTATGACAAGAGCCTCGTCACCGAGGAGATGGTGCGGGCGAGGTACGAGGCCAGCGCCGCCCCGGGCGCCCAGGCGGCCTTCCGGAAGCTGATTCCGGAACCCGGCCCCGGGGACACGCCGGTCAGAGGCGTCCCCGAGGACAGGCTCCGCACGATCGCCAAGCCCGCGCTCATCGTCCACGGGCGCGAGGACGAGGTCATCCCCGTGGAGCTCGGCTGGCGCCTGGCCCGCTCGATCCCGGACTCCGAGCTTCACGTGTTCGGGCAATGTGGCCACTGGGTGCAACTCGAACGGCCCGCCGCGTTCACCGCCCTCGTCCGCGACTTCGCCGGGAGGCGGGCATGAGCCTGCACGGCGTCGAGAAGGCGCTCTACGACCTCAACGTCGACCGGCGCGCCCGGGAGACCTTCAAGGAATCTCCCGCCCGTTTCGCCGATCGTTACCGGCTGACCGGGGAGGAGGCGGCGATGCTGACCGACCGGGACGTTCGCGGCCTCGCCTCGCTGGCCGCCAACCCGATGCTCGTGTGGGGGTTCTGGCTGATGCTGGCGCCCGAGGGGGAGCGCGGTGCACCTGGCTATCTGGCCAGGCTGCGCGCCGAAACACCCGCTCGGCGACCCGTCCCCGCGTCCGGCGATTCAGAGGGAGACTGACCATGGGCAGCATCGTCGGCGGCTTCCTGCTGCCCCACGACCCGATGATGTTCACGCATCCGGACGCGCCGGACGCGCCGGTGCGCGAGCGCGTGCACGAGGCGTACCGGGAGATCTCCCGGCGGCTCGCCGCGCTGGACCCGACCACATTGGTGATCATCGGCACCGACCACTACATCCTGTTCGGCCCCGGCTGCCTGCCCCAGTTGCTCATCGCGACCGGAGACCTGGACGGTCCGGTCGAGCGGCTGCCCGGCCTGGCACGCGGCCCGCTGCCGGACAACGCGCCGCTGGCCCGGCACATCGCCGGGCACGGGCACCGGCACGGCGTCGACTGGGCGGTCGCACCGACGTTCACCGCGGACCACTCCGTGGTCATCCCCTACCATCTGGTCGCCGAGCCACTCGGGCTGCCGGTGATCCCCGTCTATCTCGCCTGCGGCGTCGAGCCACTGCTGCCGCTAGCCCGCGCCGTCCGCGCCGGAGAGGCGATCCGGGAGGCCGTCGAGGCCGCCGGAGAGGACGAGCGCGTCGCCGTCATCGGCAGCGGCGGTATCAGCCACTGGGTCGGAACCGCCGAGATGGGCCGGATCGACTCCGGTTTCGACCGGATGGTGCTCGACCGCGTCGCCGCCGGCGACACCGCCGCACTGGCCGGCCTGGATGACGCCGAGATGCTTGCGGAAGCGGGCAACGGCGCACTCGAAGTGCGCACGTTCGTCGCGGCGATGTCGGCCGTGGGGCCCTGCCGGGGGGACGTCATCGCCTACGAGGCCGTCCCGGAGTGGATCACCGGCCTGGGCTTCGCCGAGCTGGTCCCGCTGGAGGCCGCCGATGTCCGCTGACCTCAAGAGCACCGGAGGCCGTACGGTCCTGTGCGCGGCAGACGATGTGCCTCCTGGGCGGATGCTGCGCGTCGTCACCGGCGACGCCGGGCCGCTGCTGGTCTCGAATGTGAACGGGACGATCCATGTCACCGACGACACCTGCACCCATGCCGAGGCGTCGCTGAGCGAAGGCGATCTGGAGGGAGGCCGGGTCGTCTGCCCGGTGCACTGGGCGGAGTTCGACCTGGCGACGGGCGAGGCCCTGTGCTTCCCCGCGTCCAGACCCCTCACCGTGTACAGGGCGGTCGTCGAGGACGGCATGGTCGTCGCGTTCCTCGCGCGGAGGTCGGCATGAGCGGCATGAACGACGAACTGCTCGCACTGTCCGGGCTGGACGACGGCTGGCTCGATCGCCGCGTCTTCTGGGACCGGGACGTCTACGAACTGGAGCTGGAGCGGATCTTCGCCCGGTGCTGGCTGTTCGTCGCCCACGAGTCCCAGCTGCCGAAGCCCGGGGCGTTCCTCACCACCTGGATGGGCGAGGACAACGTGCTCGTCGTCCGGCGGCGGGACGGCTCCATCGGCGCCTACCTCAACAGCTGTCCCCACAGGGGCAATCGCGTGTGCACCGCCGAAGTGGGGACGGCCCGCGGGTTCGTGTGCAACTACCACGGCTGGTCGTTCGGCCTCGACGGAGGGCTCACCGGCGTGCACGAGTCCGCGGCCTTCGGCCGGGAACCGGGCTTCGACCGCTCCCGGCTCGGGCTCACCCCCGTGGCTCAACTCGACACCTACAAGGGATTGGTGTTCGCCACGTTCGACCCCGGCGCGCCGCCGCTGTCGGACTACCTCGGCGACTTCGCCTTCTATCTCGACGTGATCCTCGACAACGACGAGGGCGGCACGGAGTTCGCGGGCGGCTCGATCAAGTCCGTCCTCGGCTGCAACTGGAAGATCGCGGCGGAGAACTTCGCCGGTGACGCGCTGCACGCCGGCTGGACGCACGCGTCCGGCGCGGAGGCCATGCTCGGCCGCGGCGTCCCCGACCTGGGCGCGGAGGACGCCGAGAGCTACCACGTCAACGCGAACGGCCACTGCTGGGAGTTCAACCTGGACGGCGTCGGGAACGCCGCCACCCTCGGTGACCCACGGGTCGTGGCCTACCTGCGCGACCATGAGAAGCGCGTCGCCGAGCGGCTCGGCGACCTGCGGGCGCGGATGGTCGGCTCGATCAGCTCGGTGAACGTCTTCCCGAACTTCTCGTTCCTGCCCGGCCAGAACACCTTCCGGACATGGCAGCCGAAGGGGCCGCACCGCACCGAGCTGCACACCTGGGTCCTGGTGAACCGGAACGCCCCCCAGGATGTGAAGGACGCCTGGCGCAAGGGAGCGATGATGACCTTCTCTCCCTCCGGCGTCTTCGAGATGGACGACGGCGAGAACTGGGAGCTGGCCACCCGGTCCAACGCGGGCGTGGTGACGCGGAAGCAGCGGCTCTACTACGGCCTCGGGTCCGGTACGGCGATCGAGCACCCCGAACTGCCCGGCAACGTGCACCGCGGCCAGATCAACGACGCCAACCAGCGGGCGTTCTACCGGCGCTGGTCGCAACTCCTTCGCGCCCGCACATGGGAGGAGGCGGCGTCATGACCGCGATGGAGACGTACTGGGAGGTCCAGACCTTCCTCGCCTACGAGGCGCGGTTGCTCGACGAAGAGCGGTACACCGAATGGCTCGGGCTCTTCACCGGGGACGCGCACTACTGGGTCCCCGGCGTGGAGAACCGCGGCCGGTCCGATCCGGACGGCCCCTACGCGCCGTCCCGTATGGCCTACTTCGACGACACCCTCGAGGACCTGCGCCGTCGTGTCGTCCGCTTCACCGCGCCCACCGCGTGGGCGGAGGACCCGGCGACCCGGCACCTCCACGTCGTGTCCAACATCGAGGTGGAGCCGGCGGAGACGCCCGGCGAGCTGCTCGTCCGCTCGGTGATCGTCAACTACCGGGGCCAGGGCGACATCGACGCCGCGACCCTGTACGGGCGGCGCGAGGACGTCCTGCGCCGGGTCTCGGGCGAGCTGCGGATCGCCCGCCGGCTCGTCCTCCTGCGGCACGCGGTTCTCCCCGCCAAGAACATCAACACCTTCTTCTAGGAACCGGCACGACATGACGGCAACAGGTACAGGACGGCTCGACGGCCTGGTCGCGCTGGTGACCGGCGGCGGAAGCGGCATCGGCCGGGCCATCGTCGACCGCTACGTCGCCGAGGGAGCGCGTGTGGGCGTTCTCGAACGCGACCCCGGGCGGGCCGCGGCGCTCGCCCGCGATCACGGTGACCGGGTCACGGTCGAGATCGGAGACGTCAGGGAGCCCGAAGCCCACGGGGCGTCGGTGACCCGAACACTCGACGTCCACGGCCGCCTGGACGCCTACGTCGCCAACGCGGGCGTGTACGACTACTCGACCCGCTTCGAGGACCTCGGCGAGGACCGCGTCGCGGCGGGTTTCGCCGAGCTGTTCGAGACGAACGTTCTCGGCTACATGCTCGGCGCAAGTGCGGCACTTCCGGCACTGCGCGACAGCGGCGGATGCCTCATCTTCACGGTCTCCTCCAGCGGCTTGTACGCGGGCGGCGGTGGGGCACTGTACGTCGCGTCCAAGCACGCGGTGGTCGGGCTGGTCCGGCAGCTCGCCCACGAACTGGCCCCGGACGTCCGGGTGAACGGCGTCGCCCCAGGTGCGACGCTGACGGCACTCGGCGGGCTGGCCGCCCTCGGCACCGCCGACCGGCGCCTGGACGCGGAACTGGACGGGCTCGACCGGCACATCCCGCTCGGCTTCGTCAGCGACCCCGCCGACCACGCCGGCCTGTACGTCCTTCTCGCCGACCCGCGTGACTCCCGCTTCATGACGGGAGCCATCCTGCCGAGCGACGGCGGGCTCGAAGTCCGCGGTGCGGCACGTCGACCGAAAGGCGCCCGATGAACCCGAAGCTGACGGTATCGCTCGGGCTGTGGCAGGACAGGCCCGCACGCGAAGCCCTGGAAACGGCCGCCCTCGCCGACGAGCTCCGCTTTCCGGAACTGTGGATCGGCGAGATGGCCACGTACGACGCGTTCGCCCTCGCGGTCGCGGTGGCCGCCCGGACGTCCTCGATCATGCTGACGCCCGGGCCGCTGCCGGTCGCCGTCCGCGACCCGATGATGATCGCGATGGCGGTGGCGTCACTCGCCGATCTGACCGGTCGCGTCGCCGGCGTCGCGATCGGCACCTCCAGCCCGCACGTCGTGGAGCGCTGGCACGGCCGCGAACGGCGGGATCCTCCCACCGCGCTCGCCGAGTCCGCCGAGGTCCTGCGGCACCTGCTCGCCGGAGAGCGGGCCGGCTTCGAAGGCAGAACCGTTCGCGTCCAGGACTACCGGCTTCGGCTGCCGGCACCCCGCAGTCCCATCACGATCGCGGCGTTCGGGGCGGCGGCGGTCCGCGCGGCCGCCCGGCACGCCGACCGCATGGTGGTCAGCCTGGTCACGGCGGACTCGGCGGGACGGCTCGCGGCGCGGCTCCGATCCGAGTCCGATGCGGCCGGCACCAGCGCACCACCGGTGGCGGCGTGGGTGCCGGTGGCCGTGGACGGTGGCGCGCAGGCACGTGAGCAGGTCCGCCGGGCCGTCGTCGGCTATCTCGCCGCGCCCGGATACGCGCAGATGTTCGAGGAGGCCGGCTTCGGCGACGTGGTCGCCTTGGCGCGCAGCCGCCCCCATCCGTCCGAGTTGCTCGCCGCCGTCCCGGACGAATTGGTCCACGCGGTGGCGGCGCTCGGCGGGCCGGAGGAGGTCGCGGCACGGCTCGCGTCCTACGCCGTCGACGAGATCGCCGTCCTGCCGTGCTGCACCGATGAGGACCCGGCAGGCGAGCACACCCTGCGCACTCTGGCCGCCTGGACCGGACCGTGAACCGGCACGTCCCCCGCCGGATCGTGATCGTGGGCGGCGGCCTCGCCGGGCACACCGCCGCGACCACTCTTCGAGCCGAAGGCTACGACGGTGAGCTGATCCTGCTCACCGACGAGCCGTGCCCGCCCTACGACCGGCCACCGCTGTCGAAGGAACTGCTCGCTGGGACGGTCGACGACACCACGCTGCCCACAGCACACGACATCGAGGTGCGCACCGGCTCCCGTGCCCTTCGGCTCTTCCCTGACGCCGTCGAAAGCACGACCGGCACCGACCCCTACGACGGGCTCATCATCGCGACGGGCAGTTCCCCCATCAGGCTCGCCGATCCGTCACCCCACGTCCACGAATTGCGCACCGCCCTCGACGCGCTGCGTCTTCGCGAAGCTCTGCGCACCGCCTCCTCGGTCGCGGTCGTCGGCGCGGGCTGGATCGGCAACGAGGTCGCCACCCGCGCCGCCGCGCTGAACCTCAAGGTCACCGTGATCGACGCCGCGTCCGCCCCGCTCGCGCGGGCGATGCCCGCCCCACTCGCGGAACACTTCGTCCCCTGGTACGCCGACCGGGGGATCGACCTGCGCTTGGACACCCCGGTTGACGGGGCGGACGAACGCGGCGTGCGTCTGGCGGACGGCGGGCGCGTCGACGCCGATCTCGTCGTCATGGGTATCGGCGCACGCCCGGCCACCGGCTGGCTCCACGGCAGCGGTGTTCCGTTGGCTCCTGACGGCGCCGTCGAAGCCGACGCGACACTGCGTGCCGGCCCGGGCTCCGTCTTCGCCGCGGGGGACGCCGTCCGCTGGCCCTCCAGCTTGTTCGGTGACCGGCTCCGCGTCGAGCACTGGGACCACGCCGCAGCATCCGGCCGGACCGCCGCCCGAAATCTCCTCGGTCTCGGTGAGCCCTACGACCCGGTGCCCTACTTCTGGTCGGAGCAGCTTGGGCACCGGATCCAGTATGTGGGCCATCACCGTCCGGCGGACACGTTCGTCCTGCGTGGGAACCCCGCCGGTCGGGGCCCTTGGGCGGCCCTGTGGTTCCAGGGGCCGCGGCTGCGTGCCGCGCTCTCCATCGACGACCCGCGTACCGCGAGGGACGCGCGGCGCCTCATCGCCAGCCGAGTCCCCCTGTCCGCCGACCGGGCCGCCGACCCGGACGTCCGGCTGAACGAAACCGCCTTGTAATCACAGAAGACCAGTCGATCAAGGCCGAGGGCAGTCGATCGGGGAGCCACTCACCTGCGGAAACGTCAGGGGAGTCGTGCCGGGTCCGGGGGCCGACCACGGTGGCTCCCCGATCGGCTCCCATGCCTCCTCCCGTCCAGGAGGGTCCTACGGCGAGCAAGATCGGGTTCGAAGCCTCTGGCTTCGATGGTGTAGGTGCTTGTCAGCGCGTGTCGATGGAGTCTGTGATGTGGCGCGCCTCCTGTCATGTCCACCGTGAAGACGCCCTCGGCAAGGGGATCCCGGCGGTTCGACACCCCTACAGACAGGCGGGTGACCACGGCCAGATCAGCGAGCTCCTGTCAGCGCATGCGCACGCCCGAGCCACCTTCGTGCCTTCATGCTGGGACGCGGAGGGCGAGGAGAGCGACGTCGTCCTCGCCGCTGAGCTCCATGCGCTCCAGGAGTTGGTCGCACAGGTCGGACACGGGGAGCCGGGCCAGGTGGGCGCTGTGGCGGCGAAGGCCGGTGAGGCTGTCGGTCAG